>JASFMF010000083.1:0-6877 GCA_050117705.1 Phycisphaerales bacterium | reverse complement strand
ACGGACAAATAAGCTGCCGGCTATGAGGAGTAAAAGAGATAGACTCACTTGAGCGATTACGAGGAACCGGCGTAGATGGCAATGGGTAACCACACGGGTATTATGTTGCTTCAATACCGAGGTGAGATTAAACCTGGTGGCGGAAAAAGCGGGAACCAGTCCAAAAATGAGAACCGTCATCAAGGTGGCCAGCAGACTGAAACCGAAAACAGTCCCGCTTATCCCGGTGGTGAGTGTCGGGGTTTCAGACATGGGAATGAAACGAACGAATAAGTGCGTGGTCCATGAGGCAGCCAGCAAACCGGCCAAACCGCCTATGGCCGCTAACAGACTACTTTCCATAAAGAGTTGTTTTACAAGACGAACACGTCCCGCACCGAGGGCATTGCGTACAGCCAGTTCACCCCGGCGTAGTATAGCTTGGCTGATCATGAGATTGGCAATATTAACACAGGCCACCAATAACACTAAAGCGACCATGGCCAGCAACATCCACAAAGGCTTACCCATAATCCGACGCATCCATGACGTCCCCCATTGTCCGGGTGAGGCGGTGATTGAAGATGCCCCGTATCGTTCCTTGCTCTGGTTAGGATAGTCGCTCATGGATTGTTCAATTGTGGCGGCTACAAAGGATTGATGCAGCGGCTGCAAAGCGGCCTGAACCTGTGCCAGAGACACACCGGGTTTGCGACGTCCCAGAATCTGCACCCAACGGTCCAATGGGTCCTCAAGATCAATCCACTTGATATGCGGGATCATCTGCTTTGTCATCATCAGGGGTATGCGAACCTGGGGACAGATGTCCGGTTCCACCCCGGTAAATCCCGACGCACTGATCCCGATGATAGTTAAGGGGTGCCCGTTCACCAGAATGGTCTTACCGACCACCTCAGGGTCACGGCCGAATTGACTCTCCCAATAGGAATCGCTCAACACGACCACCGAATGTCCCCCGGGACGTACGTTGTCCTCGGGACCAATCAATCGTCCGAGCGCACTGTGGACACCCAACGTGTTGAAGTAATCACCGGATACCATCTCCGCTTTGATACGATGCGTCTGTCCCTGAAGACCTACATTGGCGTCAAATGGGCAACGACATAACAAACCACTGAAGACCTCATTGTGCTCCTTGAGTAACTCATACATGGGATAAGAGTGGCTGCTATAAGAACGCATGGTACCGCCGGGAAAGAATCCTTCAGGAAGCAATAAGACCAATTCCTGAGGTTTATCCACAGGCAGCGGACGTAATAACACGGCATGTACTAGATTGAAGATAGCGGTATTCGCACCAATCCCTAAAGCCAGGATCAGCACAACGACGATGGAAAAAGTAGGTCGTTGTCGCAATTGACGAAAAGCATATTTAATATCATTGAAAAAAGTGCTCATTTATAATCCCTTCCATATACTGTCTTCTGTATTATGTTCTCTGTCTTACTCATACCTCAATGCTACTATCGGATCGACTCGTGTTGCGCCGATAGCGGGAATAAGACACGCCAGGCACGACACTCCACCTATGATGCCTAATCCAAGCAATAGTGACAACGGATTTAAAGGGCTGATATCATAAACCAAGGAACGTAGGACAAAGGATAGTACCGCTGTGAGTGTCAGCCCAATAGCCAGTCCGGCAATCAACAATAAGCCTGCCTGTCGAACAACAAATCGAAGGATATCACAGCGTAATGCGCCCAGTGCAATACGTACGCCTATCTCACGTTTACGCTGCATAAGGTTGTAGGAAAGCGTGCCGTATATACCAACTACTGTAATAGCTAAAGCAAGACCCATGAAAGCATTGGTGGCAAACGTGTAAAATCTTCGGCCGCTTGTTGAGCTTTCCACAACTTGCTTCATGGTACGGATATCGACTAAGAGTAAATCAGGATCTATCCGAGCCAGCTCTTGCCTGAGTAATGGAACAAAAGCATTTGCTTTTGCATTCGTACGCATCACCAATGTACCTCTGTTCATACGACCACTCTGAAACGGGAAGTATATCTGCGGCAGCGCTGGTATTTCTGGGCCCCATTGCCTGACATCTTCGACCACACCTATAACTTTTGCTTTGAAAAACGGATCCGGGAAAGGAGGCTTAAACAATTTGCCAATAGGATCCTGCCCGGGCCACAATGCCTTAACGAGAGCGCGATTTACAGCAACACCAATAAATTCATCTTCGCTGTCAATCTTCTGTGGAGACCGCCCCTGTACAAATGGAATTCCCATACTCATGAAATAGTCCGGTGAAATATAGCTTATTTCCGCAAGCGGTAGCAAACGATACTGTGAAGGATCGACGGACTTTTCGTTTTGTATAATGAGACAACTGAAACTACCCTCCAGAGGTATATTTGTTCCAGCTGCAGCACGGCTAACTCCGGGTAAGGAACCAACACGCTCTATCAACCGGTCCCAGAATTGTTCCCTGGATTCGGTATTATTATAACGCTCACCGCGCAGAATGATATTTGATGTCAGTACATTTTCTGAAATAAGTTTTTGATTTATATTCATAACATTAAGATAGCTCTTCGAAAGCAGTATCGAACAATTCGCAATAGCAAGCACTAAAGCGATTTGCCCTATTACCAGATACCGAAGGAATCGATGTCTTATTCGCGAACTGGCTTGTGAGCGGCCGCCTTGTTTAATCATCTCCGTGACATTGCTTTGTGCTGCTGTAAAAGCAGGCAGCAAACCAAACAACAAAGCTGTCAGTACAGCCAGACCAATCGAAAACATCAGGACTATTCCGTCTATTTGCAGACCAAGCCTTTGCGATTGAAGAACTGCTGCCTGTGGAATAAATCGTCTAATGAAAGTCAGACCAAATACAGCCAGCAGGATACCCGCGGCACTGCCCGAAAGAGCCAATAGGAAGCTTTCGGTGAATAAAAGTCTAAGCATATCCAAACGTCGAGCTCCAATAGCAAAACGCAAAGAGAATTCAGCCTGTCTTTTAGTGCCCCTGGCCAAAAGCATGCTGGCAACGTTTGCACATGCAATCAGAAGTAACAGCACCACAGTTGCAAAAAGAAACCACATACTGGACTTGGCATTGCGTGTTATCTCCTCGTGATGTGAGCGCAGACAAAACGGCTTGGATTGGTTTGTGTCAGGATACTCTGCTGCGAGCTGTGAACCAATCATCTTGATTTCAGCTTTTGCCTCTTCGAAGCTCACTCCTTCCTTTAGCCGCGCCATACATAATAACCATTGAGGGCCTCGATTCTGTGACCTCAGCGCGCGAGGCCGCCAGATTTCGTAGCTACGGCCTTCGTGTCGAGACGTATAGAATTCAAAGTTTGCAGGCATAACACCTACAATTGTAGTCTCCCGCCTGTTCAGGCGTAGAGTCTTCCCGATAACCTCCTGGTCGCAGGCGAAGAGCCTCTTCCACAGCCCATAACTGATAATCGCGACAGGTACCGAATCAGAGTTACCCTCATCAGCCTTATCGAAAAATCGTCCGAGTACCGGCTGCATCCCAAATACACGCAGCAAGCCGGCTGTACTACGGACAGCATGTATAGATTCCGGTTTATCACCCCCAAGATCAACCCGTTCGAGAGTATAAGCTGCGATATCGGAAAATGACTTATTTCGCTCTCTAATATCAAGGAAATCGGCCGGAGAGAGCGGCCCCTCGCCATCTTTGGAAACATTCGACCAAACATGAACAATTCGATCTGAATCAGGATATGGAAACGGATTGAAAACCCATGCCTTGAAAACACTAAAAAGTGTGGCGGTAGCCCCAATGCCAAGTCCGAGCGTCAGTACAGCTACGATGGTAAAACCGGGACTCTTCCAGAGTTGTCTGATACCGTATTTGATATCGTGCCATATATTTGTCATACTCTAACTTACCTTTCCCAACAATTGCTCAGGGGTGATTTCTCCATCCATCCAACCATCCGAGAGCTTAATTATACGTTTACCGTACGAGGCATATTTCTCAGAGTGAGTCACCTGGATGATAGTAGTTCCTTCCCGGTTTAATCTTTTAAATAAATCCATGATTTCCTCACCTTGTGACGAATGCAGATTACCTGTTGGTTCGTCTGCAAGAATCAGCTTAGGGCTGGCCACCACTGCGCGAGCAATAGCTACAAGCTGTTGCTGGCCGCCGGAAAGCTGACTCGGGTACAGGTCCTTTTTGCCCACGATTCCAAAACGGTCCAGAGTATCGCAGACAATACTTGCCCGTTCCGAACTCTTAACGTTACGATAGGACAAAGGCGCATCCAGATTCTCATAAACCGTAAGGCTGTCCAGCAGGTTGAAGTTCTGAAACACAAAACCCACGTATTGCCTGTTCAACGCCATACGTTGTTTGGGTTTGAGTTCGTGCACGGCATGCTCGTCAAGATAAAACTCCCCCTCCCAATCGTGGTCGAGCATACCGAGGATGTTCAATAATGTAGTCTTACCTGCTGCAGACGGCCCCATGATAGTGACAAACTCTCCTTCTTCGAAGTCCAGAGTGATTTGCCGCAATACGTAGGTGAAGCCTGCTTTTGTTTTGTAACACTTTTCGATGTTTTTCAACTTAATCATTTTTCCTTCCTATTATTCGTACCTTAATGTTTTTATTGGATTGATTTTAGCCGCTCGTCGCGCGGGCAGGTAACAGGCCAGCATAGCGACAACAAAGAGTATTAATGGAACAATTACAAATGTCACTGGATCCGTAGCACTGGTCTGATACAGCATGCCGGACAGGCAGTGCACGAGGGCGAAGGCCCCTGCCAGACCGATTGCCAGACCAATGAGCGTTAGAATCAGCCCATGTTTCGTAACAAGCTTTAGAATGTCACCAGCTTGTGCACCCAAAGCCATGCGGATACCGATTTCATTAATGCGTTCGTGAACGGCAAAGGCCATGACACTATAAAGACCCACTACGGCCATCAGCAAAGCTACTCCGGCCATAACAGCCAGCAGAACCATGCAAAACCGTTCTACAGACATTGAATTAGCAATAATATTTTCCATAGTAGCCGCTTTCAGAATAGGCTGACTGGAATCGATATCCCAGATCTGTTGATGTATTGCTTTAATCAAAGCGTTAGGATTGCCAGCTGTACGAACCATTAGGCTCATGCCCCGTCGGCAACTCTGGGTAATAGGTTCGTACATAAAGGTTCGTACGCGATTACTATTCAGGCTGGTCTGTTTGACGTTACCGACGACTCCGATTACCTCTTTGTCTCGGCCGTTTATCTGAAGGAACTGTCCGATAGGGTCTGTGTCAGGGAAATACCTGCGTACTAATTCCTGATTCACTATAATAACGTGGGATTCGTTGCCGCGATCCTCGCGGATAAACACTC
Source organism: Phycisphaerales bacterium (assembly GCA_050117705.1). GTDB lineage: Bacteria > Planctomycetota > Phycisphaerae > Sedimentisphaerales > Anaerobacaceae > NIOZ-UU13. Next base: position 1,526 of record JASFMF010000083.1, on the reverse strand, counting down.
GACCCTTGATTAGGGGTATTTTCATACATTTGAAATAATCGGGTGTAATTTGACGGTATTCCGCATTAGGTGATTGACCCACCGGGAAGGTTTTACCCTTGATACCAAAGTCGTTATCATTAGTACTGGACGTAATGGGATGCCTGCTGATGGCACTGGCACACTCCACGCCGGGCAAGGCACGGATACGGTCAACAGCCTGTTCGTAAAAAGCTACTCGCTCACTAAGACTACGGTTCTTTTCGGTATCCGGCCGTTCCAGGGTGACGGCCAAAACTCTATCCGCCACAAATCCGGGATGGACGTGCTGTAACCGAAAAAAGCTCTTAATCAGTAAACCGGCTCCGGTCAGGAGAATCAGAGCTAAAGCCACTTGCGTACCGACCAGCATATTGAGTGCACGATGACGCGAACGCCCCTCCGACAGGGAACGCCCACCCTGTTTCAGCGTTTCGATTATTCGAGAACGACAACCGTGCCAGGCCGGAACCATACCAAACAACACACCACTAACTAAAGACACCAGCACAGTAAATCCCAGGACCATTGGATTAAGACTTATCTCATCGAATCCGGGAATACTACCACCGGTATCGGGTGACACCGCCGGAGCAATGAGCTTTAAGCCGCTCAATCCCCAAAAACCAAGCAGTAGCCCGAAGGCGCCACCGAGCAGGGCCAGGAGCAGACTTTCGGTCAGCATTTGTCGAAAAATACGCCAGCGTCCAGCTCCCAGAGCGCTGCGAACTGCGATTTCCTTTATACGTGCTCCCGCTCTGGCAAGGAGTAAATTCGATACATTAACACAGGCAATCAATAAGAGAAATCCCACGGCTCCATACAATACCAGAAACGCTGTCCGGATACTTCCAATCAGTTCGGTATGAAGAGAGCTCAAGTACACCCTTTTGTCCTTATTGGTACGGGGGTGTTGTTTCTCAATCTGCGCGCATACGACATTCAACTGGGCTTGTGCTTGCTGGATAGATACATCCGGTTTCAAACGACCAATTACATCCAGATAATGACTGCCACGGTGTCTGCGAAGTTCATCGATTGGCATTGGGACATAGAGCTGAATCATTTCCTCAATAAACCCCATCATTGGGGCCGCCACGCCGATAACGGTGCAGGGGACACTATCGAGGTTGATATTTTTACCGACAATATCAGGGTCCGCACCGAAACGGTCGTGCCATAACTGATCACTCAGCACTACAACGTGTCGCTTGTCGCTCTCGGATTCGTCACTCCGAAACTTACGACCCAGCGCGACGCGTGTGCCAAACACATCAAAGAAATTTGTACTGACTCTTGCCCCTGTCAAAGCCGCGGGGTCTCCCTGGCCTGTTAAATTCAAGCGATACCCGATATCAAGAGAAGCTAATCCCTCAAACACCGTATTCTGCTCGACCCAGTCCAGATAATCCGGACCGGAACAGGACCCTCCCGGGCCACGACCTCTACAGGACTTTTGCACAAACACTAAGTTTTCCGAGTCTTCAAATGGCAAGGGGCTAAACAAA
>JASFMF010000082.1:0-6968 GCA_050117705.1 Phycisphaerales bacterium | reverse complement strand
TCTGAATTTGTTGGCCATAGTTATGCCTGTGAGATTGAGTTGGAAAGCCGAATCAATCCTAATGAGGCACCTATAGCAAGTTTGGTGAGATTGCCCGGTATTGGGATTTCACGGGCTGGAGCAATAGTAGCATATCGTGAGAATTTAGACAGGAAGGATAAAGAATACTCTGTATTTCAAAATAGCAATGATTTACAAAAAGTGAAGGGGATAGGTCCTAAAACGGCACAAAAAATAGGCCAGTTGCTAAAATTTGAATAGAATGAGTTTATATAGGTAAAGAAAGTGAGTGAGTGGGAAATTAATAAACCATTAGGGCAATGCTACGGTACCGGCCAGGAGATCGAGCAGGGCGGGGAGTATTTTGGTGCTTTGGTGGAGACAAGCGAAGGATTGCAACGGCGAGATTTTTCTGTTGATTACTGGGAGAATGAGAAGCCGGGTGTTTTTTGTTTCTGGAAAAGTAAGCTGCCGGAAGCCGACCAAAAAAAACAGATATTCGTCGATGACGAGATGTTGATGGCTTTTTTTGAACGGCTGGAAAAAGAAACCGAACAGGAGAAGGTGAATTTCAGATTTGTGCTGACATTGATTCTAATGCGAAAAAGATGTTTAAGATATGATTCTACCAGAGTTGAAGACGGCAAAGAAATATGGAGTTTAAGAGTGGTCGGTGAAAAGCAGATTGTTGAAGTAATCAATCCGCATCTCGATGAAGAGCAGATAGAGCAGTTGTCATCACAAATAGGTCAGATTTTACATACGGATTTATGAATGATGGATAATAAACATTATAAATTGAGTTTATGTTTTTTTGTTGTTGCAGTACTGATTTTTACAGGTTGTGCGCCTAAAATAGCAGAGCCGATAGATGTTGGGCCGCGTAAGGAATCTGCGGCTGAGGCGTTGTCAGTTTTAAATGCACGCTCTCTAAATGCAGTACCGCTATTAGCTAAGGGCAGATGCGTCTTGCAGTTTTATGATGAGAAAAATAAAAAACGTAAAGAATCTCTTCCTATGGTTAGAATCGTGATGAGTCCTCCCGTTGAACTTTATCTGCAAGGTGACGCTACTCTTGTTCCCAAGGCAATAATTCTCGGTTCGAACGAAAATGAATTTTGGCTTGCTTTAAAGCCAAAGGAAATCAGCACTTACTGGTGGGGGAAATGGTCTGAACAGCATTCTTACGAAGGACTTAAAATAAGTCCAAGTTCCGTGTTTGAAGCTCTTGGGATTATGGAAATGGAGGCGGAAGATAATTGGTCTTTGTCTAATGAAGATGTTTTTGATGTACTTACAAAACGGGAGCGCGGCCAGGTAGTGAAAAAGATATATGTTTCCAGCTATAGTTATTTGGTTGCGATGATAGAGTATTTTGATTTAGAGGGGCAAGCTATAGCTTATACAGAGCTGGATGATTATACTGAAGTGTCGGATGGGTTCTATGTTCCTACTTCGATAAAGATTGTCACGTATGGGCAGAGCAGCGAAGAATCGCTCAGTATTACTCTCAGCATTCTGTCTATAGGGCCGAAAGAAATCACTGATGGAATGCGGAACTTTTATTTCAAACGACCAAAACCTCAAGGTTTTAAACATGTCTGGATGAACGAGGGTGGCGAGTGGATTGAACAACAGCAGTAAAAGCCTCAGATGAATGTTTTTATTGCGGAGGGTTTAGAAATTTTGCTATTTGTTCAATACTTTTTGCAGTGGCGCCCTGGTTTTTCCTGATTACTTCCCGGCCGTTTTCGGCGATTGACTGAATGAAATCAGAGTCGCTTAGACATTTTTGCATTGTCTGAAGCAATTTCTTCTCGTCTTTGACTAAAATTGCCCCATGATCAGCTAACAGAGCGTCAACGGTTTGTTTGAAATTGAATGCATACGGGCCGAAAATAGTACATTTGCCAAGAGCAGCGGCCTCAGCCATATCAGAACCTCCCATCGGCACGAGAGAACGCCCAACAAAGATTATCGTGGCCAGCGAGTAGAACTTCCGTAAGTCACCCATCGTATCGCCAAGTATTATCACCTGATTGTCAGTTGGTGGGGGAGCAGCATTGTTTTTTAGATGACTGTAGCGAATCAGAGGAATACCTTCGTTTTCTATTAGCTGTGCAACTTCATCGAATCTTTCGGGCTTACGGGGCACAATTGCCAGACGCAGGTCGCTGAACTGTTTATGTTGTTTTAATTGTTTATAGACATCGAGTAATATCTTTTCTTCGTCGTTTCCGGTAGCGCCGGCAACCCATAATTTTCCATTACCAATGTTTAGTTGAGCTTCAAGAGTATCGGCCCCTTCGACTTTGTCGGTGATTTGTGCTGTATCGTACTTTAATGAGCCGGTTACGATTACGTTGTTATTTGAGCAGCCGAGTTCTTTGAAACGTTGAGCGTATTGTTCGGTCTGGGCAAGAACAAGACTTATTTTGCCGAAGATTTTTTTGATGATTGGCTTTATTATTTTATATCTGGGGAAGCTTTTATCGCTCATTCGGCCATTAACCACGATTACGGGAATATTTAACTGTTGGGCGGTATGAATGAAATTAGGCCAAATTTCCAATTCCATTAACAAACAAATTGTTGGGCGGATATTGCTGAATACGCGTCGCATTACCCAGGACAAGTCGAATGGAAAGTAAAAAACCTGTAGGTTTTCTCCGAACAAGGAACTTGCACGGGCAAATCCTGTGTCTGTTGTAGTGCTGATTACAATTTCAAAGTCGGCGAATCTGTTTTGCAGCTCTTTGACAATTGTTTTTGCCGCATTTACTTCACCTACGCTTACTGCGTGAAGCCAGATACATTTTTTCTGAGGATTTTTACGAATGATTTTTCCGAATCGCTGGTCCCAACCTGTCCGGTAGCGTTTGTGTTTAAGAGTTTTATATATAACCTTGGGACTATAAACAGCCGCGGCCAATAAATATAGTAAATCCAGAACGAATCTCATTTGGTTATCCTAATATACGAGCTACAAAATCAAATAGTCGGTAAATGATATTTGCAAAATACAGCTATGTCAAACGTTTGCGTAAATGTATAAATTGGGATTGAGATGATATTTTGCAGAATTTCTTTCAGATTAAGGTCTGATGGATTTAGCGCGCGTTTTAATGAAGCCAGAATTCGGTGAATGCGGCAAGGTCAAGAATGTCGATGATACTGTCTGGACTTGATAGGGGGGCTATGTTGGCTTTAGAATTCCAGTTAGACGAAGTTGGAGTGGCGAGCCAGGCATTAGCGAGGACGGCAAAATCCAGAAAGTCAACTGTGCCGTTAATCGTCTTCAGGCGCGATGTCTGCAATTAACTGTGTCTGGATACGCTCGAATTCCAGAGAAGGAGGGTCCTGGAAAAGCAGGCCGCCACCGCGTAGTACGAGGTTGAATTCAACGAAGAGATTCATGCCTATTATACCATCGAGGTGTCCTCCTTCGGGAGAGGCAACATCAAGCATAACAACCGGAACGTTAGTAATGCGGAGCCATTCACCGAGTGCAGGTATCTCGAGAGAATCGATATAGAAACCCGGTAAGATTGCTATCTCGCCTGTAACATCCTGGATGTCTACTTCAAAGTCCGGGTTGTCCGGGTTTAATCCGAGACGTGCCCCAACATCTGATCCTACAACGGTGACCTGGGCACCTGTATCCAACATAAAACGGTCTTTATCAATCGCACTGTTCAGACCGTTATGTAAATCCACACTACTTACGAAAAAGAGACTTTGAATGAATCCTCCTATATTAGATGGACTGCCGGGTTGGAAAACGAGGTCCATAATTGCCTCGAAGTCCGGAAGATATTGTACATCGGCCGCGCCGGTGGGTATTAGATTTAAAGGCACGCTGTTGGCATAATCAGGTATTCTGGAATCGAAGTGGTCGTAAAATTGTATATCGGGTGAAGTATAATTATTGCCATCGTATATCACAGAAATCTGATGGTCATTATTGATGGCTGTTACAAAGTTTACACTCATAGGTGAGCCTATAACTGTCGGCAGACCCGGTTCGTTGGGTGCCGGCGCATCACCAATAATAACAGAGACATTACTTTGGCCTACCATATTTGAATCATCCAACATCATTGAATTTGGGTCAATTGCTGCCAATCCATCTATAAAGATTCCCAATGGCTGACTTACCTTTCCGAAAGCTGAATTCGTCGCGCCGGCAAGTTCAATATAACTTGATGTCACTAAGTCAGCATCATAAATACCCGTGTGGTTAGCTGCAGCGTAGTTTATTATATGCGTAGAAGCGCCTGTATCGAACAGTCCAATAGCAAAGTCAGTCTCAAGGCTGTTTGTGAGATATCTTCCCGCCACCGATGTATGAGTTTCTGCCACCCAGTCAGTATCGTCAGAACGCCTGTCAGTCACAGCGATAACTATCCGAGGGACGAAGCCGGCGATAGGAGGGGAATCTATAATATTTGCCAGAGCTTGTAATTCGGTAGGTTCCAGAGAGAAAAGTCTGAAATCCGAAGCTGATTTATTAGTTATAGCGCCCTTTTGAGTAGTGGTGGAAGTTTTATTGCCCGGTTTAATAAGAAACGGCAGAGTTTCTCCTTGAGGATAGCGGATTGCTTTAATGCGTCCACCCGGGCCTGCGAGCCAATCCACCTCTTGCCGTTGCCAGCCGAGTTGTTCAGCTTGAACAACAACGGAAGTCCAGCATAATACAGTAGTTAAAAGTAAAACAAATCTTATTTGAATCGAGTGGTGTAGTTTCATTTGTGCACCTTCCATTCCATTCATAACGCATTTAATTATAACATATTAAGGCGAATTTCACACATGGAAAAGTGCGAAGCCATCAATTGCCCTTTCTGAACAACTTATGAATTTTTCTTTAACTATGAACAATACAAGTTCTCTATATAATTAGTGCCATACAGCGGTATTTATGTGACGTAAAAATTGATATTTGGCGGAAATTACACTCGAAACGAGCTATATTCTTGACTCACAAGCTGTTTTAACGTAATAGGTATGGGAGTGATTCGTGTCCCCGTAGCTCAATTGGATAGAGCGTTGGCCTCCGGAGCCAGAGGTTGTGCGTTCGAGTCGCACCGGGGATAGTTAGTAAATTTCTCAGAAACGAATAAAGTTTACGAATTAGGAAGGATTTACAAGGAAAGGCAAGGTCTGTTTTTAATACAATAGTATTGTCTTTCAGATTTAGTTTGGCCGTTTTATAACGCTATAAAATCCTTTTCCTTCAAGTCATTTGTTGATGCGTTTAGCAAGCTGGTCTTTGCCTGGCTTTAGTGTTGCACGGTGCAGGGCGAGTTCTTTTTTAATTTCTGTGATGACCTCCGGGTGGTCTTTGGATATATCGTACTTTTCAGAGGGGTCATGTCCGAGATGGTAAAGTAACGGCGGGTCGTGATGTTTCTCTTTACCTGGACGATAGGCCGGCTTTGTTATAAAGTGCGCCTTATATGGTCCTTTGCGAACGGCATACAACTTCGCACCGCGATAATAAAACATAGTCTTTCGCGGACCCGGTCCGGTCCCGAAAATGGCAGGTGACAGGTCCAGTCCATCGACCACGCGGTCGCTCGGCATTTTAGCGCCGGCCAACGTCAGAATCGTAGTATAAATATCCATAGTTGAGCCGATATCGTTTACCACCGCAGGCCTGATTTTACCCGGCCACCACATAATGCAGGGTTCCCGCATACCGCCTTCGAAGGTACAACCTTTGCCTTCTCTGAGCATACCGGCCGAGCCGCCGTGCTCGTTGTAGGTGAGCCACGGCCCGTTGTCCGAAGTAAAGATAACAAATGTATCTTCCGCCAGACCCTCTTGACGCAGTGTTTTGAGTATCTGCCCGACGCCCCAGTCAATCTCTTCGACCACATCACCGTACAGACCGCGCAGACTTTTACCTTTATGTTTCTTGGAAACAAACAAGGGGACATGAGGCAGATTATGCGCCAGGTAGAGAAAGAAGGGTTTGTTTTTATTTTTATGTATGAACTTAATTGCCTCTTCGTTGTAGCGCTTCGTAATCGTATTTTGGTCGGCGGGGCGTTCTATAATCTTTTCGTTGAGCATAAGCGGGACGTTAAAGTAATCAATCCTGGGCTTGAGAAAAGCCTGGTGTCCCTCGCCGCCGATGCGGTCCATATCGTTACTGTACGGAATACCGAAATACGAATCGAAGCCGTTATTCGTCGGCAGAAACTGTGGCAGATGTCCGAGATGCCATTTTCCGATGCAGGCGGAAGTGTAACCGACGGTCTTAAGCGCCTCGGCGATAGTAATTTCACTTTGCGGCAGTCCGCTCGCCGAATCAGGAAACAGCACACGCCGCACATTGCTGCACATTCCACTGCGAATCGGCAATCTTCCCGTCAGCAGTGCCGCCCGACTCGGTGTGCAGACCGATGCACCGGCGTAAAAGTTGGTCCATTTCTGCCCCTCGGCCGCCATCTTATCCAGCTCAGTCGTGCGAACCGTCGGATGGCCGAAGCAGGTTAAATCGCCGTAGCCCAAATCATCACAAAAAATAACGATAAAGTTCGGCTTTTTCTTCTTGCTCTTGCTCATACCCAATCCACCGGCACTAACGTAACCGGGCATAGCAAACGAAACAGCACCCGCACTTAGAATCTTAATGAATTGGCGTCGGTTAATTACGGCTTTCATAAGAGGATTCCTTAACTGGTTTTAATATATTCCAAATGTAACTCTATGCAATAATATCCAGTTAAGAATAGTCTTGCAAGTGTGTCGTTATTATCGCTTCGGGTACTGTGTCCCAGCCAAACGAAAATTGAGTACTAAAATGGTCAGGCCGTTGAAATAAATACTAAATGACCCCGGTGGTTGAATCTTCGACGAAATTGATTCGGTTTTTATCAGCGTTCGGGGATATTCTGGACGGCTTAACTGAAAATAATGGTTGAGGCGAATGACTATCCGGGCTATCAAGAATCGTTTTT
>JASFMF010000081.1:0-6974 GCA_050117705.1 Phycisphaerales bacterium | reverse complement strand
CCCGAACAGTATCGGCGTTTTTGTAATGATATTGTGCCGCTGGCCAGGATGAAAAAGCGTATGTTTACTAACGATGACGATTTTCAGGCCGTAGTTGACGTGGCGAATTACAGTGCGAAAGGTTTATCTAACGTGGATGTGGTTTGGAGAGTTACTAAAGAAGATGGAAGTTTGATTAAGTCCGGCAAGCTCAATGTAAATTCTATACCAACAGAAGGCCTGACTCGCGCCGGTAGTATTGAACACACTTTAAGTAGTATAAGGGAAGCTACCAGGCTTAATCTTGAAGTTGAGCTTGTTGATTTGCCCTATGCCAACGATTGGGATTTCTGGGTATTTCCTGCGACATTGCCTTCGATAAATACTGGCGATATTCATATAGCGATGGGGTTGGATGAGCAGGTTGAGGCCAAGTTGAAATCAGGAGCTAAAGTGCTGTTATTATTCCCACCTTCGTCAGTTAGAGGAAACACATTAGGAACATTTCAGCCTATATTCTGGAACCGAATTACCTTCCCCAGACAGAAAGTTCACATGATGGGGATTTTGTGTGATTCGAAGCATCCTGCAATGGCTGAGTTCCCGACGGCTTTTCATGCAAGCTGGCAATGGCAGGATTTGCTTGATAACTGTCAACCTGTTATTATGGATGAATTACCTCAGGAAGTTAAACCGATTGTTCGGCCGATTGATGATTGGAATGATTGCCGAAAGTTAGGTTTGATTTTTGAGGCATCGATGGGAAAAGGAAAAATTTTAATTTGTTCGATTGATATTGATACCGATTTGAAAAATCGCATTACAGCACGTCAACTGAGACACAGCTTATTGAGTTATATGCTTTCTGATAATTTTAATCCTCAGGCAAAGCTTACCTTCGCGCAGGTTAAAGGTCTTTTTAAGTAACTATCTTTGTTTTTAATAAGCAGATATCGTGAAGACACTGTTGTTGAAAAGGTGAATGCTATAAATATGCGCAGGTACCTATATTTCTTTTTCGTGTTATTCAGTATTACTATTGTAACGGAACTACAATCCATAGCACAGGGCGGCGAAACGAATTCCCACATTCTTAGGTTGAAGGCGACTGATAAAACGCCTGACATTCTCGATGGGCACTTGCGTATGGGTACTCCTACCAGCCCCAAAGGCCCTGTTTATGGTGTTAATTCGCTGTGTTTCACTCGTGATGGAAAACCCTGGCTGCCGGTTATGGGTGAAATTCATTATGCAAGAGTACCGCATAAATATTGGGAGGACGCAGTGCTGGCAATGAAGGCCGGTGGAATTGAAATTATTGCTACTTATGTATTCTGGCTTTTTCACGAGGAAATTCAGGGACAGTACGATTGGCAGGGGGACCGAAACTTGCGGCGTTTTGTGAAACTTTGCCAAAAACATAATATGCCTGTCTGGATACGTATTGGCCCGTGGTGTCATGGGGAAGCACGCAACGGCGGATTCCCGGATTGGCTAAGAGAGGTATGCAGGCCCAGAAGTATGGATCCTGCATATTTTGAACAGGTTCAGCGATGGTATACAGCCGTGGCTGAACAGGTTCGCGGCTTGTATCATAAGGATGGCGGCCCGATTGTAGGGATTCAATTTGATAATGAATTCGGCCACGTTGGAGGCAGGGGTGGTGAGCCTTATATTCTAAAGTGTAAAGAGATAGCCCTTAAGTTGGGAATGGACGTGCCTTACTATTCGGTTACAGGCTGGGGTGGTGCGTGGGTTCCCAGGGATGAGGTTCTGCCTGTGCAGGCGGCGTATGTCGACCCTTTTTGGGCAAGAGGAACCGGCCAGTTGCCACCTTTTGATGAGTTAATGTTTTCGGATTTAATAAGCTTAATAGTCAATACGGATGTAGCAAGTGATATGGTGACAAATCGTATAAGGCAGGAAAGATTACGATATGACCCTTCTCGTTATCCTTATTCAACGGCCGAGTTAGGGGGTGGAATGCATCACAAGTGGCCCAGGCGTCCTGTTCTTGACCCGAAAGACACTGAGGGTATGGCCCTTTGCCGGATTGGTGAAGGTGCAAATATGATTGGGTACTATATGTATCATGGAGGCTCACAGCCTCTCGGCAAGGCCGGACAGCTTGGCGAGCCGGGTATGCCTTTGGTTTCTTATGACTATCAAACCCCACTTCAGGAATTTGGAAAAATTAACAAGTCATACCATCATCTTAAGAGGCTGCATTATTTTATACATGATTTTGGCCGGGACTTGGCGCAAATGGTGCCTTCGTTACCTGAAAATCCGCCTGAAGCGGCGGATCCTTCCAAGCTGCGCTATGCTCTGCGGTCTAAAGGAAAACAGGGTTTTCTGTTTTTTAGTAATTATCAGCGTTATTTGGATATGCCAGACAGAAAAGATGTTCAGTTTGCAGTGACATTATCCGATGAAGAAATAGTTTTTCCCGCCGAGCCTGTAACAATACCTTCGAGGAGCCTGGGGATTTTTCCAGTCAACATGCCGATAGCAGATGCGACACTTGTATATGCCTCGGCACAACCTTTGATGCGCTGGCAGGATGGGAATGTCACTCGTTTGGTTATGGTAAGTTTATCCGGTATCAAGCCGCAGTTTTGTATAGAGAATATAAAAGAACCGGTAGTTCAAGGATCTCAGGTATGTCGTGAAGATGATAGCTGGCTTGTTATACCCAAAGGCACCGGTGTTCTGCAATTAACAACTAAGGCAGGAGCTAAAGTTGAGATTCTTTTAATATCCGAACGGGAAAGTCTCAATGCATGGAAAATCCGAATAGACAGCAGACGTCATTTTGTTATCTGTCCTATAGAATTATGGCAGAATAGGGATTATCTTAAACTTAGAACGCGCCAATCGGATCCCATCCGGCTGCGTGTGTATCCGGCTACGGAGCAGATATTTACCTGTAAAGATAAGCAAGTCAAGCTGGAGATTGAGCAGGGTATATCTGTATATATTCTGCCGGGCAATGTATTGCCTAAGATAACGGTGACGTCAAAGCCGGTGGACAAGATTCCCGCGCCGGATAAGGATTATCCTTTTAAACCGGCAGGCCCCATAAAGGCGTGGTCTATTCAGGTCAGTGATATCAACTGGAATTCTGTCAGTGATGTTCTTGTGCGTTTTAAGTATATAGGCGACACGGCCAGATTATATCTTAACGGTTTGCTTGTGGCGGATAACTTCTGGTGTAAGCCGGATTGGGAGATTGGACTAAAACGCTGGCAGAAGGAACTGGCCGAGCCGAATACGGAGTTTATTTTAGTGATTTCACCGTGGAAGAAAGGACAGAAGGTCTTTGTGCAGGAGCGTCCGAAAGTAACGAATGATTTGACGGGGGAATTGCTGGATGTAAATGCATTTGCAGAGCGAACATTGACGTTTGGTATAACAAGATGAAAAAACTAATTGAAATTTTATATAGGAGCAGGTTATGACACGAAGTAAATTTTTTATTATTCTTGTGGGATTATTATTGATTATAAGTGTTGTAGTGACGACGGATTGCTGGGCACAGCCGGCAAAACGTTACCTAATTACTGACTATGGAGCGATTGGCGATGGTCAAACAGTTAATACTAAAGCGATTCAGGCGGCTATTGATAAGTGTGCATCCGAAGATGGCGGTGTTTTAGTAGTACCTAAAGGTACGTTCCTGACCGGTTCAATCTTTTTTAAGCAGGGGGTGAATTTGCATCTGGAAAAAGGCGGTGTGCTCAAAGGCACGGTCGATCCGAACGATTATCCACAGGTGGATACACGATGGGAAGGTGTGGAGCGGGTTTGGACGGCGGCGTTGGTGAATTTCTTCGATATGACGGATGTAGATTTGACCGGCGAGGGTATGATAGACGGTTCGGGCGATAAATGGATGAAGCGTTATCCCATATTCAGCAGGGATCTTCGCATCGGCCGGCCGCGTTTAATCGCGATTCAGAACTGTAAGGACGTAACAGTATCAGGGTTATCTTTTAAGAATCAGGCATGCTGGTGTTTGTTTATACTTTACTCGGAGGATGTGCTTGTAGAAAAAATTACCATTCGGGCCGAGCACAATATAATTATGTCGGATGGTATGGACGTGGATTCGAGCAGGAAGGTGCGCATTAGAGAATGTGACATCGACGTAAATGATGATTGCGTAGCAATCAAATCAGGCAAGGATGAGGATGGACGTCGAGTTAACCGGCCGGCGGAGGATATTGTGGTAGAGAATTGTGTGTTCCGTTATGGACATGGTGGAGTTTCAATGGGCAGTGAAATGTCGGGCGGCATTCGCAATGTGGAGATTCGTAACTGTATTGTGGAAGCGGACAACTGGGCTCCTATTCGTTTTAAATCCCAGCCGAGCCGGGGCGGGGTGGTCGAGAATATTATCTATCGGGATATAGAGCTCCAGAACACGCGCAAGGCTTTCGAGTTCAATATGGCATGGAGGATGGTACCTCCCATTAAACCGCCATCCGACCCTTTGCCGGTGGTGCGTAATGTGAAAATTATAAACGTTTCCGGTACAGTTGGAAACGTTGGTGATATGCATGGTCTGAAAGACAGTCCTATACAAGATGTTACGTTTGAAAATTGCAGGATAAAGGCTCGAAAAGGTTTTGTTTTGGAGAATGTGAAAGGCCTGGACCTTTCCGGCTTGACGATTGAGGTCGAGGAAGGCGAAGCCATCATACGCAGAAATGCTAAATAATAATCTGTGGTTTTATAGAGAAGAGGATATCTATTATGAATAAGAAACAGAATACAGTTGTGTTGCTTGTATGTGTTTGTTCATTGCTCTGGTCGTATACAGGTGCGATAGCCCAGATTCCTATACATTCGCCTGACAAGAGCCAGTTTTTGCTGAACGAAGTCGTGGACATCAGTGCGGATTTTCGTAATTTCTCTAACACGTATTATTGCGCGGACCGCCTGTCTAAGTTCGACCCTGCAACGGGCAGGGGTGAGATTACATACTTGAGGCACGAGTATTCCACACGTCAGGCTTTTAACAACATGTTAGGTGTGTTAAGTCCCGTCCCGGCCAATGAGTTTCCCACAGTTGAGTATGCAGAATCGCCATCATTTCCATTTGCGGTGGATTTTGTATCGGCACGTACGGTCAGGATAAGAACTGTATCGCGCTATCAGGTAAAGCGCAGCCGGCCTTCTCTGATGTTAGTTGATGGCAAAGCTCCGCGGGATAAATCATCGTGGAAATATGAAAAGATTGCCGGTGGACATTGCTACAAGAGTCCGTACGGCTCGGTTATTATCACGGAAAATCCCTGGCATATAGAATTTCGAGATGCCGAAGGACGCATGCTGACCCGTACGATTCATATGGAAGATGACAGCGAGACCTTTACGCCTTTGTTACCGTTTTCTTTTGTGCGACGGGCGGCGGATTATTCCACGAGTATGGCTGCGGTATTTAGATTGTTGCCCAATGAGATGATTTTTGGGTGCGGCGAGTCTTTTACAGAATTCAACAAACGGGGACAGAAGGTAGTGCTTTACGCCGACGATAGCAACGGCGCTCAAAACGAGACAATGTATAAGCCTATCCCATTTTATATGAGCAGCCGGGGATATGGTGTATTTATGCACACCTCATCGCCAATCACCTGCGATTTCGGCAAGTACTACAGTGGCGTCAATTCGATGATGATAGGGGATGATGAACTGGATTTGTTCGTATTTCTGGGCCAGCCAAAGGATATTCTGGATGAATATACAAACCTGACCGGCAAGGCAGCGATGCCTCCTTTGTGGTCGTTTGGTTTCTGGATGAGTCGGATTACATATTTCTCGGAGAAAGAAGGACGCGAAGTAACAAAGAAGCTCAGAGACAACAGGATTCCGAGCGATGTGATTCATTTTGACACGGGCTGGTTCGAGACGGACTGGCGATGTGATTATCAATTCTCCAAATCACGTTTTGATGATGCCGCCAAGATGATGGCCGACTTTAAGGAAATGGGCTTCAGGACGTGCCTGTGGCAGTTACCTTACTTTGTGCCGAAGAATACCTTATTTCCTGAAATTATTGAAAAGGGTCTTTTTGTCAAAGACCGAAAGGGTAATCTGCCGTTTGAAGATGCAGTGTTGGATTTTTCCAATCCAGAGGCTGTGCAATGGTATCAGGACAAAATTGCGGGTCTGCTGCGTCAGGGTGTGAGTGTAATTAAAGTGGATTTTGGTGAGGCTGCGCCTGCGGATGGCATCTATGCTTCCGGCCGGACAGGTTTTTATGAGCATAATCTTTATCCGCTGCGTTATAACAAGGCCGTTGCGGAGATAACGAAGGAAATCACAGGGGATACGATTATCTGGGCACGCAGTGCCTGGGCCGGAAGCCAACGCTATCCCGTGCATTGGGGAGGCGACCCGGCTAATACTGATTCGGCCATGACTGCTACATTGAGAGCAGGATTATCTATGGGTTTGTCTGGGTTCTCGTTCTGGGCCCACGATATAGGTGGATTTGTGAAAAGTTGTCCTGAAGACCTTTACCGCCGCTGGACGCCATTCGGCATGTTGACCTCGCATACACGTAGTCATGGCGCGCCGCCTACAGAGCCCTGGGAGTATGGAGTGGACTTTATGAACGCTTTTCGTAAAGCCTGTGAAATGAAATATAAGCTGATGCCTTATATATATGCACAGGCTAAAGATTGTTCCGAACGTGGTCTGCCTATGATGCGTGCGCTGTTTGTGGAATATCCGAACGACCCGGGTTCGTGGCGGGTGGACGACCAGTATTTGTTCGGTTCTGATATTTTGGTGGCCCCACTGTTGGAAAGTGTTAACTCGCGTGATGTGTACCTGCCGCCGGGATGGTGGATAGACTATCAGACAGGCAATGTATATGCCGGTGGCTGGCATCATATTAAGGCCGGTGATATTCCTGTAGTAGTATTAGTCAGAGATGGAACTGTAATTCCACATATAGGACTTGCTCAATCTACGGCTCAGATGGA
>JASFMF010000080.1:0-7004 GCA_050117705.1 Phycisphaerales bacterium | reverse complement strand
CATCCGGACAATCCTCAAGCTCTAAGCTATCAAGTGGTGAAAGAGCGACTTTGAATTTTGCGTGGATTTTTGCAGCTTCTTCATTAGAGGTGATAAGGGCTTGTGCTTCGGCATTCTCTTGTTCTGATGTTAAACCAATACAATAATCTATTAATAGCTGTTTCTGCTCGTTATTAAGACGATTCATTTAGTTTCTGTGCTCCCAATCGATGCCTTCCACTCTTTTGCAAAACGGCCCACCGCCGTGTGCAACCTACTTTTCACCGTCCCGATAGGTATACCCAAAATCTCGGCCATTTGTTTGTAAGAAAATCTGTTAAAATAAGCCAAAATTAATATTTTTCGCAGGTTTTCCGGCATATCCGCTATAATTTGTCTAACTCGAACAGCCGTTTCATCCTTTTGGAGTTCCTCGTAAGGCATTGTGTTATCAGACGTAACTGTATTCAAAACATCATCAAACGATAAATCCTCCATATCCGCCATTGTTCCTATAGGAATAGCGTTGGTTCGCTGCCATTTGCGAAGGGCATCCTTTGCTTTATTGGCGGCGATTGTGAAAAGCCACGGACGTAAAGGACGTTCTCTATCGAAACTATCCCGGCTGTTAAATATCTGCAGAAATGTTTCCTGAAACACATCTTCAACAAGCTCCCGCCGGTTTAAAAACAACCTCAAAAATGCATATAAACCGTTTTTATAACGGTTAACGATTTCACGAAACGCAGCCTCGTCGCCTTTTGAATATTGGGTTAAAAGTTCCCCATCAGTCAATTTTTTCAAATCAGAATGCATATCTTCAACATTCAAGAAATCACAAAAACAATGTTATTATAAGCAATTTAAGACTATATTAAAATCCCAATTTACATCAATCAGTGAAAATAAATCTCCCTGATATACACAAATAGTCACTTCACAAACAGTAATAAGGAAAAAGCTGATACAGGAAATAATCCACAAAAGGAACCACAAGTTTCCCTGCAACTTCGAGAAATAGGGTATAATAAACTTGACATAAAAGCAGCTTATTTGCTATAAAATATGTGTTAAGGCTCTCAGGTTTTCGGTTTGCAGGGTGCAAATTCCTTGTGATTTTCCGATAAAGGAGGAGTTACTATGGGGCCGGAAAGCTTCCGTGGAAACATAACTTTCCACAATGAAAATGTTCTACATTCCAAATACCAGTCTATTTTTTAAGAAGGATTATTATGTCTAAAAAAATTATTTCCCTTGTTTCCCTTACTTTAATGATAAGTTTTGCTGTGAACTTGGCAAACGCCAAGCCAATCCAGCAAGACAGCGGCCCAGATGGAATTGTTTCAGTAGAAGCTGAGCATTTCGATGATAATGTAGCCCAGGGCGGCAATCAATGGGAGCAGGTCGGCCCAACCGATGGCTTTACTGGGATAGCCGGTATGCAGGTTAATGGTGGGGGCTCTATAAACGAGGGTTATGCCGCCAGCAGTCCACGTCTTGACTATGAGGTCAACTTCGTTAAGACAGGTACACACTACATCTGGGTTCGGGCCTGGGGTGCCAGCGGAAATGATGATTCCTGCCATGCCGGTCTGGATGGCCAGGAAATAGATACTTGTGACAGAATGAGTGGATTCAGTGAGACTTACGCCTGGTCCAACAACACTATGGACAATGCAGCATCTACTTTTGACGTTCCCAGTGTCGGAGTCCACACTCTGAATATCTGGATGCGTGAGGATGGTTTAATTGTCGATAAGATTGTTTTAACCACCAATCCTGATTACACACCGACAGATAATGGTCCTCCAGAAAGTGTACGCGGGCCGCT
Organism: Phycisphaerales bacterium; assembly: GCA_050117705.1. Lineage (GTDB taxonomy): Bacteria > Planctomycetota > Phycisphaerae > Sedimentisphaerales > Anaerobacaceae > NIOZ-UU13. Next base: position 5,194 of record JASFMF010000080.1, on the reverse strand, counting down.
CGTATGGGCATCTATTCCAGATCCTGCCGATGAAACTATAGATGTGTCGCGGGATGTAATCCTTAGCTGGGAACCAGGAGCAAATGCCATAACGCACGATGTTTACTTCGGAACAGTTTTCGACGACGTCAACAACGCCGACATAAGCAATCCACTGAATGTACTGGCCGCCCAAAACCAGGAGCATAATACCTATGACCCCGGTCGTCTCGAATTTGGAGGAACTTATTATTGGAGAGTCGATGAAATCAATAATTCGGACCCGAATAGTCCGTGGAAAGGCAACGTCTGGAGCTTTACGACTGAAACCTTTGTATATCCCATACCTAATGAGATGATAATTGCTACAGCATCCAGTAACGAAGAAGGTAAAGGGCCTGAAAACACGATAAACGGCTCAGGACTGGATGAAACCGGCCTGCTACACGGTAACATAAGCGTGGATAATATGTGGCTTAGCAACCGAGATGGAAATCAACCTACATGGATTGAATATGAGTTTGACAAGATTTATAAACTTAATGAAATGTGGGTATGGAACTCTAATGACAATCTGGAAAGAGTAATCGGATTAGGATGCAAAGATGTTTCTATCGAATACTCTACCGACGGCAATGACTATATGACATTAGGCACTACTTATGAGTTTGCACGGGCAGCCGGTGCCTCCGACTATGCACATAATACCACGATTGATTTTGGCAATGTACCGGCAAAGTATGTACGGCTTACAGCTAACAACAACTGGGGAGGAATTCTAAACCAATACGGTCTAAGCGAGGTTCGCTTTTTCCATATACCCGTTCATGCCCAAGAACCAAGCCCGGATTCCGAAGCAATAGATGTGCCTTTGGACACAATCCTCAGCTGGAGAGCCGGAAGAGAAGCGGCCGACCATAATGTGTACTTCAGTGATGACATGCAAGCTGTAATAGATAATAACGCCTCTGTCGCCACTACGACCAATACTACTCACGGCCCATTATCACTCGATTTAGGCAAGACTTACTACTGGCGAATCGATGAGGTTAATAATGTCGAGACCCCGAGTATCTGGCAAGGCAGCCTTTGGAATTTCACAACACAAGAATACTTTGTTGTGGATGACTTCGAGGATTATAACGACTATGAACCAGAAAGAATATTTGATACATGGACAGATGGATATGACGACGATACAAATGGTTCGACAGTTGGCTATCCTACCCCTGATTTTGCAAATGGAGAACATTTCGTAGAAACAACCTTTGTCCATGAAGGTACTCAGTCAATGCCTTACTTTTACGATAACTCAACCGCCGGGAACTCTGAGGCGGTTATGAGGTTAAGTTCCTTACGCGATTGGACTCAGAATGGTATCGGCACTTTATCACTCTGGTTCAGGGGTAATCCTGAAGATTTCATGGAGGACCCGCCCGGCATCTACACGATAACAGCTTCCGGTACCGATATTTGGGGCACGGCTGATGAATTCCGTTATGTCTTCAAACAATTGTCCGGGCCCGGAACAATTATAGCTAAAGTGGAAAGTGTTGAGAACACAGACCCCTGGGCCAAAGCGGGTGTCATGATTCGCCAGACGCTTGAACCGGACTCGAAATTTGCCGCAGTATATATCACACCCGGAAACGGATGCAGATACCATGCCAGAGCGGTCCCAGCCGCCGATGCTACGAGCGACACAGCTATATCAACCGAGGAGCAAAGGGCAATTGTTGCCCCCTACTGGGTTAAATTAGAGCGTGATGCCAGCGACAACTTTAACGGCTACTATTCCAGCGATGGAGCAAATTGGCAAGCAATGGCATGGAATCCTCAGAATATTCCAATGCCTCCGGATGTCTATATAGGTCTGGCAGTGACCAGCCACAACGCAGGCTTAACATGCGTAGCTGAAATTTCTAATGTCCAAACCACCGGTACTGTAAGTCCGCAGATATGGACACAACAAGCTATTGGTGTAGAAATGCCGAGTAACAATGCTGAGCAAATGTATGTCGTTCTCAACGAAAGTGCTGCAGTTTATAATGATAATCTCAACGCGTCACAGATAGATGACTGGACACGGTGGAATATCAACCTGCAGGAATTCGCTGACCAGGGCGTGAACCTTGCCGATGTCGACACTCTTAGAATTGGATTCGGTGACAGAGATAATCCGCAACCAAGCGGCACAGGTTTAGTATATTTCGATGATATTCGGCTGTATCCTCTGCTGTTACCAGAATCCGAGTTAGAACCAGCACCGTAAATCCGGATTCACGTGTGAATTAAAAACTGTGCGTTAAAAGTTATTGTTAAGGTATTCCGGCCTACCATCGTCATTATCGTAGGTCTTTGAATCTTCGGTCTCGGCGTCAATTCTAATTCGTTCGATGCGCTCCGCTTTTTTTGTATTACTATCAACGGTAACAAGAACCGCATTTATTTTAACATCGCCGGTAGCAATTTCAAACGGGAACGGCATCTGGGTCTTAAATGACTTTAAGACACTCTCGACTCCGCGGCCGAGCACCGAATCGTGAGCTCCGGTCATACCGATATCAGTTATATATGCGGTTCCCCTGGGTAGTATCCTCTCATCAGCAGTTACGACGTGGGTGTGAGTACCAAAACACAGGCTGGCCCTGCCATCGAGATGATAGCCCATAGCAATCTTTTCACTCGTAGCTTCGGCGTGGAAATCAACGATTATAATTTCCGCCTTCTCTTTAATTCGAGTCAGGATTTTATCAATAGCATTATATGGACAGTCAGCCGCTTTCATAAAAAGACGGCCGATAAGAGCGACTACTGCAATAGTTGGGCCTTTGCCGGTTTTGTAAAACGCAACTCCCCTTCCCGCTGCCAGTTCAGAAAGATTAGCAGGACGTGCGATATTCTCATTAGACTCTAAAGTTTTTATTATTTCTCGTTTACGGTAAGCATGGTCACCTAATGTAACAAGATTGACACCGTAACGTATTAGTTTGTCATAAATTTGTTTCGTTAATCCTGAGCCACCGGCTGCATTTTCTGCGTTTGCTATTACACAGTCAATATCCAGCTCTTTAACCAGCGGCTTAAGTTTATCGGCTATAATACGTCTGCCGGGTCGACCCACTATATCGCCAATACAAAGTATATTTATTTCCATAGCACATTCTTAGTATATTAAGAATTATTTTAAATATACACGGTAATTGAATTTTCTTACTTTGCGTATTCGACGCAACGAACCTCGCGTAGCAATGTTACCTGTATTTCTCCGGGATAGGTCATCTCACCTTCGACCTTAAGGGCAATGTCACGTGCAGTTTTCATTGCCGCCTCGTCGTCCACCTGGTCGGCGCTGACAATAACGCGGATTTCCCTGCCGGCCTGAATTGCATACGCGTTCTCCACACCTTTAAAGCTGCTGGCAATCTCTTCGAGTTTTTCCAACCGTTTGATATATCTTTCGAGCGTTTCTCTTCTGGCGCCCGGACGGGAAGCACTGATTGCATCAGCAGCAGCCACCAGCGGTGTATAAGGATTATCAGGCGGGATGTCTCCGTGATGCCCGGCAACCGCATTAAGCACTACAGACGATTCATTGAAACGCTTGAGATAATTAGCACCAATAGTCGGGTGATTACCTTCCACATCGTGGTCAATTGCTTTACCAATATCGTGGAGCAACCCTGCCCGTCTTGCCAACGAGCTATCAAGGCCAAGCTCCTCGGCCATTACCTGAGACAGAAAAGCGACTTCAACACTATGGCGGAGAACATTTTGACCATAACTTGTTCTATAGCTCAAAGCGCCTATTAAACTAATTATCTTATTACTTAATCCTCTGACATTGGTCTCAACGGCAGCATCCTTACCGATTTGCAGCAGTTTTTGATTGACATCCTTTTTAGTCTGAGCAACAAGCTCCTCGATTCGGGACGGATGTATTCTTCCATCCTGTATGAGCCGTTCCATCGAAAGACGAGCAACCTCACGCCTGACAGGGCTAAAACCGCTTACAACAATCATCCCAGGAGTATCATCGACGATAACATCGACACCGGTAGCTTTTTCAAAGGCACGAATATTGCGCCCCTCTCTACCGATAATTCTGCCTTTCATATCATCATTTGGTATCTCGACAGTTGAGACAGTTACTTCACAGGTATGCTCGGCGGCATAACGCTGAATAGCCGTGCTGATTATCTCCCGGCTTTTTTCGCTGGCAGTTTCATTGGATTCCTCAACCTTGCGTTGAATCAAAGCTGATATCTCGTGCTCACATTCATCTTCAAGACGCTTCAAGAGCAGATTCTTGGCCTCTTCAATGTCCATTGCGGTAATCTTAAGCAACTGGTTCTTCTGCTGTGCCATTAGTACAGAAAGCTGTTTTTCCTTGATATTAATATTATGCAGCCTTCTATCGATTTCCTGTTGCTGCTGTTTCACAGCTTTTTCTCGTTGTTGAAGCAGTTCCGTCTGGCGGTCAAGTGAATCTTCACGCTTGGTTAATCTCATTTCATTTTCGTGCAGCTCGGCACGAATTTTATTGGCCTCGGAAGTAAATTGCTCCTTTTTCTTGATTGTCTCAGCAGCAGCATCAATCTGAGCAGACTTAATTATGTTCTCAGCTTCTCTCTTAGCGCCATCGATCTGCCGCTGAAGGTCCTGCTCAAAGGTTTTGGCCTTCGCTCTCGTAATCATCTGATAAACAACAGCTACGAGGCAGCCTCCTAAAAGAAGGCCAATAACAAGCGCCCCAGCTACTGTTGTCGGCCCCATTTGCATAAGAATATTCATAATTTCTACCTTTCACTTGCATTTTTCAAAGAATTACAAAACGACTCTCAAAAGGTAGATTGTGATTTTGAGGCAGGAAAGCTTCAAAAATTGGTGGTGAGTTATGAAATCCTTTTCGCCAGAGCGTAATATTAACTATCCGGAGTTAAAACTCCATGTAATAGTGACCTGTTCGTTATCAACAAAACTGTCTTTTTCTTATATTTTGCTGATTCTATGCTCAATATCCAAACTCCCTCGCAGATAAGCGAACGCTTTTTCAAGCAGATTTCGTTTCACACTAAATTCACTTCTCAGCGCCATACAAAGAGCTAACATCAAGCTTTCTTTTTTACTTCAAGCGCTAAAATTATTTTTGTAACTTAACTACCTTAAAAGAAAAGGCTTACAAGCCATTCCTCTTTAATATGTCCCTCTGCAA
>JASFMF010000079.1:0-7051 GCA_050117705.1 Phycisphaerales bacterium | reverse complement strand
TCATGAGTTCGTGAAAAAGCCTGGTTATAGCGATTAACGAACAGCTTTTGTAATTTTGCTAAGATGGCAAAGAGAATAGTTTCTCAATGATGTAATTGCGACACAGCCTGTTCGTGCTTGCGTACCTGTGTATTTGTACTGCCTTCGGTTCGGTATTATTTTAATTTACTCCGTCCTATAGGACTACGTAATACTATATGCACCTCATGCTGGCCTCCGGCAGAAATGCAACAAGTGAAACTCTACCTTGCGAATTCGCAAGGTATTTTCCAAACGTCTTCAACGTTTGGAAAATACATGACAAACAAACTCACATTTGGTAATATAATACTTGAAGACACCGAATGAGGCGCTTTTGACTACTCTGTCTGTATAATACTATGCGAGATACTAAATGTTATATGCCTTTTCTACACCGCTAACGAAAAGTATTGTATGTTATTACGTTAGACATTATTAAAATCTTGACATGTTTGTTTTAGATTATCGTCGATTATGGAATGTCCCAAACCGCCCTCAAACCTTCTTCAAGTACATGACGGCAGAGGTCGCCAAAATTGTACTTGTAAATCACAAACTAAGGTGGAGCTCACCATTGCTTTTCAATGATCCTTTCGATGTACAGAGAGATTTTGATTTTGGATTTGATATCGAAGAACTTAAAGAACCTTTTGTTAATGAAGTTCTAACCCTTATATCATCTAAAGAGATGCCAGATCTCTCTAGCAAGCCTCGTATCGAATACCTTATCAAACGTCTTCGTAGAGAAGATTATGATGACATTCGTAAAATCATTCTTCCTGAGTTACCTCAATTGATTGCCGAGGGAATTCAAAACGCTCAAAATAGCTATGATCAAATCAAAAATCAATGGTCTGAATTTATACCTGATTTCCGAATATTATGTTTATCTGAGATACACGACAATATACTTATGTGGTCGCATTATTCCGATTCACATAAGGGTGCTGTACTTGAACTGCAATCAATCGATGAACTGGACAGTCCCCTTTTGGTATCGCAGCCAGTGACATACCAAAGTTTCCCATCAATGTGGGCAACAAAATCAGAATGGGCCAAGATAATAACCGGCCAGCAAAGATTAGACTTACTCAGTATCTTTACCAAATATGCTTGTACTAAAAATCCTGAGTGGGCACATGAGAAAGAATGGAGAATAGTCAGCTTTAAGCGTTCAGGAGAAACAGGCCATTTTTCTGATTATCCTTTTCATGCTCGTGAGCTCAAATCCATCTATTTAGGTTGTGACATACCTGAAGAAGATGCCAATGATATAATCTCTTTAGTAAAATTTGATTTCTCTCACGTGAGGATATTTCGTGCTAATAAAATTGAGCGTAATAGGAAACTATCGTTTGACTTAATCAAGTGAAAATGAGAATACTTTAAAAACTAGTGACAGCATATAAAAACGAAATGTTTCATTCACTGAGCTATTGTATTATACCGTAGAGTGGGGCTTGCCCCACCAATCTCTAATTCACTAATTCTCTAATCAACTTTTTGTGCTGCCTTCCGTTTCACACCAATTTTAATCACTCTGCCACTTCGCCAATAACATTTCTACCTTCGTTCGATACTATTCATATTTACTTCGTCTCTTGCGAGACTACGTATCACTTTATGTTTCTCATGCTGGTCTACGGTAAAAATGTTATTGAATCACAATAATCATTAATCATTTAAACGCTCGTAGTCATCCGACTATGTCTTTTTTCACAACCTTTAAATGGATAAAGTACAAAAACGCTCGTAGTCATTTGACTATGTCTCAACTCACAACTTACCTACATACGCATCATCCAAAAAGCTCGTACGCAAAGCGCGTACTTGTAGCCTAGCTACGCGCTTTACGTATATACACTTTCAACTTTTCCATTTACCCCGTGGGATAGTTACACTTATCCCATCGGGGCCAACCCTCTAATCTTGAATTCACTAATTCTCTATTTTTTCATCCCTCGTCCATCCTCCCTCTTTATTTTCCTTCCCCCATTTCCCCTTTCACATAGACCCCTCCTCCACACGCCCGCAACGTCCGATAATATTTAGGCCGTTTTCAATACAATTATCCACGTATTACCATTTCATCTTCTTAACATCCAATTTTCTAACTGCTGCGCCTTACACTAATCAAATCTTTTCCTCCTCCTCACATCCTTTACATACTCTCCACTCCTACCGGCGGGTACGTCCGATAATGTTATCGCTTTCCCATTTCCCCCATACTAACATAATGTTAATTTGAAAAAGTGCATTTTTCGCCGTTATTCCTTGCTTTTTCACAAAAATATGGTATAATACTCTCATATTGGCCAGAAGGCCAATATGAGCCGCAGCAGCGGCAAGGCACATCGGACCAGCAGGCCCCAAAAAACCACATTTATTTTGAGTTTATTATGAATCAAATTCTCAATTCCACATTCCAAATTCTAAATTCTAAAATTCCCTCTCTTGTCTTACGTCCCTCGTCCATCTTCCATCCTCTACCCCCTATCCCCTTTATTTATACCCCTCCCTCCTACCGGCGGGAACGTCCGATAATATTATGGCCGTTTTCAATATCATTAATAGCGATCAATTTGCATCAAAATTTAATAACCATCGACAAAACAATTACTTACATTACTCTAAGGCCCTCTACACTTGTCGAGAACACTCGACAAATCCGACTTTTTATGCAAAACAAAGCCAAAGTTAACATGGTTAAAATAGGCAAAATGAACTTGCTATCTGATAAAAGGCGAAATTATTCGTTTGTATCTGGCCGATATAAAAAAGTATAAAAATAACTGGAAAAAACCGTACCAAATATACTTATGATACCAAAAAAGATAAAAATCATCCTCTTTTGCCTGCTGATACTGCTCGGAGCAGTTATGCTGACTTATGGCGCATTCTTCCACACTATAACAATCGCAACTCAGGTGGAAGGTGGTTCTATAGGGAAGGTCAAATCAGAACCCACCCTCATTAAAGAAGCCTCAGTTAGCGGCGTAGTATTAGATAAATCGGAAAAATAAAACAAACATATACCGGCAAGTTTCCAAAAGCATGTGCAAAGTGAGACAGCTAAAAAGGAGACCATGGCGCCCATGGCTAGAAAAATCAAATTGATCACTTTTACTTCAAGGTTAATCGGCTGGCGAATATGGATACAGTCGGCGTTCCTTATGGTATGGCTGGATCCCCTGGGACTGCGTTTGCATACAGTTTGCTCGCCTGTTTTCCATTGTCATGCATGCCCAATGGCTACATTTGCCTGTCCAATCGGCATCATTGCCCAATTCAGCGCCCTGCACGTTTTCCCGTTTATGGCGGTCGGCTTACTAATTATAGTCGGGATTTTATTCGGCACACTAATATGCGGCTGGGCCTGCCCTTTCGGTTTTCTTCAGGACTTACTTGCCAAAATTCCAACACCAAAATACGACCCGCCCAAATTAGCCGGATATTTTCGTTATGTAGTCCTGATTGTCACCGTATTGGCTATACCTTACTTCTTTGGTGAAGAGAGCCGTCTTTTTATCTGCCGGGTTTGCCCGGCCGGTGCAATTGAAGCAGTGATACCGAACATAGCAATTCAGGCAAAGGCAGGCATCGCAATTACCTGGCCTAATGCAATAAAAATGATTGTCCTTCTTTTATTTATAATAGCCATTTTCTTCATAAGAAGACCCTGGTGCAGAATACTCTGTCCGCTCGGTGCGATATTCTCGCTTTTCAATCGCTTCTCGGCCTTTTTCCTTCGTATTAATCCATATCAGTGTAACGATTGTAAAAAATGCCATAAGTTGTGCCAGTTTGGTATTGAGCCGGAAAAAAGCCCGAACAACCTGCAATGCGTTCGCTGTTTGGAGTGTACACATTGCGGCCCCGGCGCCTTAACTTTCGACAACATCTTCAAGAAAGATATAGAACAGATTATTAAGTAAAGGATTAAAATTCAAAAAGCAGGATGGTGATAAATAAGCTGACTAATCTGAGCCTGGTAATCTACTCAAATATCATTTTTTGCCCCATTTTCTTCGTTAGCCCGTCCCTAATTACCTATATAGACGCTTTAAAACCCTTTTTGTTACAAAAAAACTGCACAACGTGCCAAACTTTCGCAAAATTCTCCGTCAGACTATTCCGGAACCGGAAGTCCAAGCTCGGCCAGTACTTTTTTCATATCTTCCCATACCCTTCTGCGGTTATCCGGAGAGTAGTTTCGCAGCAGATATGCAGTGTGATAAGTAGCCATAAGCTTTATCGGGGGCCTGCCGATGCCGGCGTAGTATTCGAGGAATTGGCCTCGCAACTGACCAATAGGTTTTGTGGTGTTTAAGAGAGTTCTGGCCGCATGGGCACCCAGGGCAACAATAATTTCAGGGTTTATTATTTCAATTTGTCTTTGAAGATACGGCAGGCAGCTTATTATCTCATCGGCCCGAGGGTCGCGGTTTTCAGGCGGCCGACACTTGATGACATTGCCAATAAAAACCTCGCTTCTTTTAAGGCCCATTGCCGTGATAATTTTCTCAAGCAACTGGCCCGCCCTTCCGACGAAAGGTCTGCCCTGCGCATCTTCGTCGGCTCCGGGTCCTTCGCCCACGAACATTATGCGAGCGTTGGGGTCACCCTCTCCCGGTACTGCGTTTGTTCGCAGTGAGCCTAAGCCGCACTTTCGGCATTGGTTGACTTCTTCGGCGATTTTTTTAAGTTCGGCGGTTTTCTCTTTCACCGTCATATTATCCTCCGGCTTTTGTTGTTCAGATTGGGCTTTCTGGCTTTTTATTGAAAAACCAGTGAAGAACCGTTCCATCTCAAGATGCTGGCGAACAACTTTTTTTAAATCCGTTTCTGTTTCCATCTCCGCCGATTTTAGCGAGGTTTTGAGATTTAGGCAATAAAAAAGGCGTCCACTTTAGTGGACGCCTTTGTAAAGCTAATAGCTTGTTTTTTAGACAACACCCTGGTCGAGCATCGCATCTGCGACCTTAACATAACCTGCGATGTTTGCACCCATCACAAGATTTCCGGGTTGGCCGTATTCTTCGGCGGCATCGAAGCACTGCTGGTGGATAGCAATCATAATGTTTTTGAGTCTCAGGTCCACTTCATCGCGTGTCCAGGAAAGCCGCTGCGAGTTTTGCGACATTTCCAAACCAGAAGTTGCAACTCCACCTGCGTTCGCAGCCTTGGCGGGACCGTAAAGTATCTTCTTAGCAAGGTATTGCTCAATAGCCTCAGGCGTGCTGGGCATGTTGGCTCCTTCGGCAACAAGATTGCAGCCGTTCTTAAGCAGGGTTTTTGCATCTTCACCGTCAATCTCATTCTGTGTTGCGCTCGGGAATGCACAATCGCACTTAATACCCCACGGTCGCTTACCATCCTGATACTCGACACCGAATTTATCAGCATATTCCTTGATGCGTCCACGTTTTATGTTCTTCAGCTCCAGAACAAAGGCAAGTTTCTCATCATCAATGCCATCCGGGTCGTAGATTGTGCCGTTAGAGTCCGAAAGACTAACTGATTTTGCTCCAAGCTGGTTAAGTTTTTCAACGGTTCCAGAGCCGGATACGGTACAAACCTTGCCCTCAAAGGTCTGTTTTTGTGTTTTGAGCATTTCTTCGGCGAAGTACACACAGCCATAACCTGTAGCCTCGGGACGAATGAGTGAGCCACCCCAGTTCAGCGCTTTACCAGTCAAAACGCCGGTAAACTCATTGCGAATACGTTTATACTGGCCGAACATAAAACCAATTTCACGCCCGCCGACGCCGATATCTCCAGCGGGTACGTCTGTGTCGGGACCAATATGTTTGCAAAGCTCGGTCATAAAACTCTGGCAAAAACGCATAACTTCGTTGTCACTTTTACCCTTGGGGTCAAAATCCGAACCACCCTTACCTCCACCCATCGGTAAAGTCGTCAAAGAATTCTTGAAAATCTGCTCGAAACCGAGGAATTTCAAAATACTTGCTGTTACGGTAGGATGGAATCTAAGGCCTCCTTTGTATGGACCAAGCGCGCTGTTGAACTCAAAACGGAATCCACGATTAACCTGAACATTTCCCTTATCATCCTGCCATGGCACACGGAACATAATCTGTCTTTCCGGTTCGACGATTCTTTCAGTGATTTTAGTCTCTACATACTGAGGATTTTTTTTCAAAACCGGCCCCAGAGAGTCCAAAACCTCTTTTACCGCCTGATGAAACTCCACCTCGCCGGGATTGCGTTTTAGAACCTGTTCGTAAATGCCTTGAATAATAGTATCTACTGCCATCTGACTGTTCTCCACCAAAAATTAAAAATCTGTTTTCTACAACGACTACGATAAGTTAGACTAATGATAATAACAAATAATATAATTTTGCTATCAGGTACGAAGACGAACCCACTATAATAGCATAGCTTAATCCTAAAGCACTAAACATTAATAATAATACAATTTATCAGGACAGCTTATAATGCACATAGAAATGTTGAAGGTATTCTGCGACCTGGCGGATTTACAAAGCTTCTCAAGAACTGCTGAAAAAAATCTTCTAAGTCAATCCGCAGTTTCACAGCAGCTTGCGCAACTGGAACTTACGCACAAGTGTCAGTTAATCAACCGAAAGAAAAGGCCTATCGAACTAACAAAGGCTGGTCAATTACTTTATCAGGCCTCGAAAGATATACTTGACAGATATGAACAACTAAGTAATGAGCTGAGTAACCTGCAAAAATCCTCCGTAAGCAGAATAAATGTCGCAGCGATTTTCAGCATCGGGATGCATACGCTGCCGGACTACGTCAAGAAATTTATGGTCCGTTATCCAAATGTTAACGTCCATATCGAATACTTTAGCGCCACCAGGATTTATGAGCTGGTATTAGCCGGCAATGTCGATATCGGACTCGTAGCTGTCCCTAAAATAGATAAAAGACTCGATGTATATGAATTCGAGAACGAACCGCTTGTTTTGGTTTGCAGTCCAAAAAATCCATTGTCATATGAATCACAGATAGATATTCACAAATTACAATTTGAAAA
>JASFMF010000078.1:0-7122 GCA_050117705.1 Phycisphaerales bacterium | reverse complement strand
TATTTGTTAATGCCCTTGCACCAGTTGGTATATACGCCTGAATCTTATTCGTCTCAGGCATCTCCAAATTTCGCATAGCGAACATATTCTGAATTCTGTGCAGCAGTTCATTTTGCAATTGCAGTTCGGCTCCGAGGAAATTCGCAAATGCCTGACGTGTCAAATCATCATCCGTCGGCCCAAGCCCACCCGTAACCAAGATAACTTCCGCATCTGTACATGCTAAATTCAACACCCGTACAATTACACCAATATCATCGCCAACTGTATAAGAGCTTACAGCCGGTATGCCGATTGAAAGCAGCTCGCTGCTGAGGTAGGCGGTATTAGTGTCTGTTTGGCCTGTTAGGAGCTCATTACCAATACTAACAATACTTGCTTTTTTCATAGCTCTAATCATTAATTTATAACGATGGTCGTGCCTCAGGCCCTGCTCTTGCCACCTGAAACGTTAATGACAGTGCCATGAATATAACTGCTGCGTTCGGAAGCTAAAAAGCATGCGGCGTCGGCAATCTCGGTAAGCTTGCAACTTCTTCCTAAAGGTATGGCAGCCATCTTATATTTTTCGCGCAGCTGCTCAATGGTGATTCCACGCGTGTAGGCCACGGCACGTTCATAATCTTCGGATCGCAAGTCGGTCGTTTCAACAATCCCAGGGGCTATGCCGACGACCCTGATATTATGTTTACCGAGTTCCTTTGCCCATGAACGTGTAAGAGAATAGATTGCAGCTTTAGTAGCCGCATAAACACTTTGACCCTCAGAACCCTCCAGGCCTGATTCGGAAGTCATATTTATAATAACACCGCCATTGCCGGATTCAATCATAACCCGTGCAACCGCCTGAGCACATAGAAAGTATCCCTTTTGATTTATGGATACCATTTTTTCCCAAATCTGTTCGGTTATTTCTTCTTTGCCCGCCGGGTCAACAAGCAAACGCGGGATAAGAATCCCCGCATTATTTACCAATATGTCAATCCTGCCAAAAGCATTAAGAGTATCTGCAACCATAGCATCAACGCTTGCTTTATCTGTCACATCAGTAATTACAGCGATACAATCATTACCAGATTTCGCTTTCAATTCTTCAGCACCCTTTTGAGCAGCCTCTGTATTAACGTCGGCCACAACAATCGATGCACCCACTTCGGCGAATCCTTCACACACAGCTCTGCCGATGCCACAGGCCCCGCCGGTAACGATTGCTACTTTTCCCTCCAAATTAAGCCAACTCATTGATTTTAATCTCCATACACTTTCTTCGTAAATCTATACACTTACCATAGCTTTAATAACACCATCGTGATAGCCTGCGACCAGCTCGAATGCTTTCTGTGTTTGTTCAAGCGGAAAACGATGAGTTATCATAAAATCAGTATTGACTTTGCCTGAGGCTACTAAATCGATGGCGGGCTGGATGCATTTATTTTGTCTTCTAATGTTTATGATAGTGAATTCATTTCTGCGTATTCTGCTGATATCGAAAGAGATTCTTTCAGTGCGGGGGCTGCCAATAAGCACGAGTTTTCCCCCCGGTTCGAGAATCTCAATGGCCTGGTCGATTGCTTCCTGCTGGCCCGCACACTCAAAGACAATATCTACTCCAGAAGGCTGCCGTTGGAGAATTTCTTTTACGATGTCCTGTTTATCCGGGTTGCCTGCCCAAGTTGCGCCGCCTTTTTTTGCGCCTTCCACACGTGCATCGATTTTATCAGTTACGTAACAGGCGCGTGGGTTTTTCGCATTCACACTTAACAGACAGCTTAAACCGATTGGCCCTGCACCCAGAATGGCTACATCAGCATTTTCTGGCAAGCCAGCCCTTTCAACGGCATAGAAACCTATAGACAAAGGTTCACATAAAGCCGCTTGTTCAAGTGTAATCAAACTGTTAGTCGGGAAGCAGCACTCGTCCGGCATAACAAGATATTCACACAGGCAGCCACCACCCTGGCCTGGCGTGCCAAGAAAACGTACATTATAACAGGTGTTCTCTCTACCCTGAGCACACTGGTCGCACTGGTGGCAAGGTGCAGCCGGCTCGACGACAACCTGGTCGCCAACTTTAAGGTTAGTAACCGAATTGCCTATGGCTTTGACTGTTGCGGAGCATTCATGGCCTATTATGAAGGGATATTCCACTATTTGTGAGCCTATTCTGCCGGTCTCGTAATAGTGTACATCGGAGCCACAAATACCTACTTTCTCAATTCTTAACAGGACGTCTGTATCTTTTTTTATGACCGGGTCCGGCACATCGGCCAGTTCCATCTGATTCAAACCTGTTAGTAAAATTGCTTTCATAAACTCTACTCGGAAAAGAGCTTGCTCGTGCAGGTTGGTAATGCAAAGTGAATCTTACTTACTCCAAAACCTGAATAACCTGTCCTTATAACAAAAATACATATTTTAGACCAGCATTACTTTGCAGAAATTAGCTCTATCTCAAAAAGTTTAGGCCAATATTTTCCGGTAACAAATAATCGACCGTTTTTTTCATCGTATGCAATACCGTTAAGAACATCCACATATTCGGTTTGGTCCTTTCGGGTCAGAATACCCTTTAAACTTATCCAACCCATTACCTGACCCGTATCCGGTGCAATTATAGTGATGCGATCAGTCGGCCAGACATTGGCATAGACTTGACCTTTGACATATTCAAGCTCATTAAGCCCCCACACAGGAACATTACCATCATATACTCTAATACGGCCGACCTGCTCAAATGTCTCAGGATCCAGGAAATATAACGCAGATGTCCCATCACTCACAATCAAACGCCTGCCATCATGTGTAATACCCCAACCCTCCATCGGGTAATCGAATTGGCGTAACAACTGAAAAGTATCTTTATCGTAAACAAAGCCAATGTTCTCCCGATAGGTCAACTGAATGATATGCTCCCCATAAACAGTAATGCCTTCACCGAAGAATTCAGACGACAATTCGTGTATTCGATTTACATCGCCCGTTTCTAATTCGACTCTGCGTAATTCCGACTGTCCGTAGCGTCCTGTTCCCTCATATAAAAAACTATCTCCGAAAACAAGACCTTGTGTAAAAGCTTTCGGGTCGTGAGGAAAAGTATTTATGATTCTATAAGTGAATGTCTCTGCAGTATCCGGTTTTTTGCCACTGACACGGAACAAGACAAAAATCAATATTAATACCGCTATCAATATTGGAAGGAATAGTTTTAAGAATCGATTCACAAACGCCGCCTTCGAGCCATACCAGCCTAAACATTAAATCTGAAATTTATAATATCGCCGTCCTGAACGACGTATTCCTTTCCCTCAAGCCGAATTTTGCCTGCGGCTTTTAGAGCTTTTTCACTACCCTGGGCTTTTAGGTCATCATAAGCAAAGGTTTCAGCCCTTATGAATCCCCTTTTGATATCCGTGTGTACTTTGCCTGCTGCATCATGTGCTATAGTGCCCTGTCTTATGGGCCAGGCTCGAACCTCATCCGAACCTATGGTCAAAAAGCTTATCAAGCCGAGCGCAGAATAGCAGCTCTTAACGAATTTGCTTGCCGCCGACTCAGTTAATCCCAAGTCAGCCATAAATTCGGTTTTGCTTTCATCGTCCAGTTGCACAAGCTCGTATTCCAGTTTGGCACACATTTCAACAACCGGAACAGTATTGTCAATAGCATTTTTGAAATCGAACTTTTTATCCAACTGCTCCTCGCCAACATTCACTGTAACTGTAATGGGTTTTAAGGTCAGGAAGCCAAGAGACTTAATAATTTCGCGCTCCCCTTCAGTGTCAATGGCGGAGCTGATGGGCTTTTCCGACTCTATGGCCTGCTGTAATTTTTTCTGCAAGGCCAATTCAGCTTTGTCTTTTGCCTGGGTTTTTGTCGGTTTGTGAACCTGCTTTTCGAGTTTTTCAATGCGAGTTGCTACAAGCTCTAAATCAGCAAGCAACAGCTCGGTTTTTAATTCCGACAAATCTCTGGCGGGGTTTACGCTGTTTCGGTAAGGCGGAACGGACGGATTTTCAAAGGCCCTGATTACCCAAACAAGCATGTCGACAGTTCTTATCTGGTTAATCATGCGTCTGGCGGCAGCCCTGCCATGATCATCAGTAAAATTGAAGCCAGGCAGGTCAAGGCAGTCAACCGTAGCGTAGGTTGTTTTTTTAGGTTTGTGGAGGTCAGTCAGCCAATCGATTCTTTCATCCGGAACAGGGACAATAGCCTCCTCAATAGCTATCGAGCCAACTGAGGGGATGGCCTTGCCGCTGACAGCGGAAAAGATAGTGCTCTTGCCTGACTGTAAGAGGCCGAGTAAAGCAACTTTCAATTAAATAGCTCCTTATTTATAGATACTGTTTCCATAGCAGTCATACGCGACAACAGCAGGGAAATCAACTACCTGTAATTTCCTTATGGCTTCGGTTCCTAAATCTTCATAGGCGATTACCTCGGCAGCAACGATGTGCTTGCTTAATAGTGCACCTGCGCCTCCGATAGTGGCAAGATGAACTGCCGTATGTGTTTGGAGGGCATCTCTGACCTGGTCGCCTCGATAACCTTTTCCGAGCATTGCCTTAAGACCTCTGGCAAGCAGCTTAGGGCTGAATGAATCCATTCTTGATGAAGTCGTCGGCCCTGCGGCACCAATCACCTTCCCCGGTCGGGCAGGCGTAGGACCAACGAAATAAATAATCGCACCCTCAAGCGGAAATGGAAGCTTTTGGTTGCTCTCTATAGCTTCGCATAATCTCTTATGCGCCATATCACGAGCGGTATATATTTCACCTGTGATAAGAACCTGGTCACCCGATTTTAAAGAACGTATATCAGAATCATCAAGAGGTGACTGTAATTTTTTCATTTCACTCATATCTATTCTTAAGATTCAGGATTTATAACCCTAAGCTTAATAACGCTTAACTTAATTTATAATATATCAGTAATTTTATAACTTGAAAAGAATCAATAAGATGTTATTATATATATAGACTCGATACTACCTGTTTTACTATTCCAAGAAGCTTTGATGATTCACTTCACTAACATTCGATAATATCATTGTACAAGGTAACATATAATAATTATGAGCAAATATCCGATATATCTTGAACTAAAGGGCAGGCGTGTGGTCGTAATAGGCGGCGGAGCCGTAGCAGTGCGAAAAGCTCAATCACTACTGGCCGCCGGCGCAAGGTTGATTGTAGTGGCTGAACGGATAGATAATATGCTGACAGCACTTTGTCGAGGTAAAAACGCTGAATTAATAAAATCCAGGTATTCAAAAAATTATCTTGCAGAAGCAGTGCTTGCCATCGCTGCGACAAACAACCATCAACTCAACAGGCAGATATACAAAGATTGCCAGGAATTAGAGGTTTTATGTAATGTGGTTGACGAACCGGAGCTATGCGACTTTTTCGTACCGGCTGTTGTCAGACGCGGCGATCTGCAGATAGCTATCGGCACCGAGGGACACTGCCCCGCTTACGCCGGCCATATTAGAAAAAAACTGGAAGAGATTTTCACTGAAAAGCATGGACACTTTCTCACCGAGCTGGAGGAATTTCGAAAACAAATTATTAGAGATGTGCCGGAGCCGGCGGAGCGTAAAGCACTTTTGGGGAAATTAGCTGATGATAAATCATTCGAATATTTCGTAGAAAATGGACCCGCTCAATGGCGAACCTTCGCCGCTGCGCTTATAAATAAACCCTCCCCTGCGCAGCAATGACAACGAATTCAAACTTCAATTTTATCAATTACAACCTGTAGATACTTCTGGCGGTGACCTATACGTTTTTTGCTGTTCTTACGCCTTCGCAAGTGCGTCGGATAGAGTTTCTCGCCTTTGACAACAGCATCCTGAGCTGTATTCCTAAAAGAGGCAACAACCTTGGCTCCTTTCAGAAACGGCGTGCCGACTTTGATCTTTTTGCCGTCACTTACAAATAAAACCTTCTCCAGCTTAATTTTCTTCGCATCATGCGAAATATCTGTCAGGTCAATATTTAAATAATCACCTTCGGCGACTTTATATTGCTTTGAACCTTGCTCAATTACTGCATACATTTTAAACTCCTGTTTCTTATACACAAAAAACGAAGGTAGAATTCTATATATTCGGCCAATTTTTGTAAAGCAAATTATCAAATATTTTTGTATTCTATTACTAAAATGAATCTAAAAGCATGGCTGGATAGCCTATTTTGGGATATTTCATGCAAATAGCTATGATACAAGATAAAATTCTCCCGGCAGAAGAGGTAGAACCAGCATACCTCGACCGCGGGATATTTTTCGGCGACGGAGTCTACGAAGTGGTGCGAAGCTACAACAGTAAGATCTTCGCACTCGAAGAACATTTACAAAGGTTCTCCAACAGTTTGAACGCAATTGGAATAACGTGCGTGGATATTGACCAAATCCGCAACCGAGTTCTTAAAGCCTTCAAAACCGCTGATATTCCCAACGCCAAAATATACTTCCACATTACAAGAGGTTCCGCACCTCGAAATCATATTTTTGGCACTGAGTTGGAGCCAAATTTTTTTCTGACCATAACAGAACTTGATGACAATACAGAACAAAAAACCAGGGGCATTGCGGTATCAACGCATCCTGATTGGCGATGGAAACGATGTGATATAAAATCACTTAATCTGTTAGCCAATGTCCTCGCTCGTCAGGAGGCCGCTAAAAAAGGCTGCGTCGAAGCAATATTCGTCAATGAAGACGGCCTCATAACTGAAGGGGCCGGCTCGGCATTTTTTGCAATTTTCGGACGAACACTCCAAACTGCAGCACTCACAGCTAATATTCTGCCTTCCATCACACGCAAATTTGTGATCAAAGCAGGCAAAAACATCGGGCTGGAAACTATTGAAAAATCTTTAACACCTCGACAAGCAGAAAACGCCGATGAGCTTTTTATTACTGTCACCACCAAAGACATCGTTCCCGTAGTCAAATTCGACGACAAACTCATCGCAGACGGCAGACCAGGAAAATATACGAAATTGCTCACTCAGAAATTTAGCTCTTTTACTGCATGAAAATTTTATTAATTAAGCCATAGGAATTAATTGATGGCGGTATTGTGGGAATAATATTATTGGATTGGTTGATTCCTAC
>JASFMF010000077.1:0-7181 GCA_050117705.1 Phycisphaerales bacterium | reverse complement strand
GCCAAAACGGGTTCGTCAATCTGTACCCATTCTGCCCCTTCCTGCTTAAGCTTTGAAAGAACCTGGCTGTAAACAGGAATGACCTCGCCTATTAAGTCCATAGGATTACAATTGTCATCTTTTGACTTGCTGAGCACAAGAAAACTGACTGGGCCAAGTAATACTGGCCTGGTTTTAATCCCGAGTTTCCTTGCCTCGATGAACTCATCGATAATCTTTGTTGATTTGAGAGAAAAACTCTGGCCGTTTTCGAACTCAGGCACGATATAATGATAATTAGTGTCAAACCATTTAGTCATTTCCATTGGTGTTACATTGTCTGTACCTCTGGCCATTGCAAAATATGTATCAAGGTCTATTTTTTCCCCATCAAAATGATACCGGCAAGGAATAGCCCCCAGCATTGCTGCGGTATCCAATACATGGTCATAGAAGGAAAAATCGTTTGAAGGTATATGGTCTATCCCTGCGGACTGTTGTTCCTGCCAGTTATGTTTGCGAATTGTCCCGGCAGTCCCACAAAGTGATTTTCGGGAGATGGTACCCTTCCAATAAGCCTCAACAGCCCTTTTCAATTCTCTGTTGGCTCCGATTCTTGGAAAGCCAAGACTTGCACTGATTGTCATTGTAATATTCTCCTTCAAATAGTTACGTGTTCCGTTTTATTTTTATATTTGTAAGCGCTGAAGGCCCTTTGGTTATGCTTAGAATCGTTCTTATCTGTTAAAGACCAATTCCATGCGTTTTCCGGAATGAATTTCTGAACTGTATATTTAGAGCCCACCGGGACTAATGATCGTATTTCCTCGATGTCGGTTTCTGTCAACAATTCCGTTATATATGTAGTGCGGAACTCCGATACCACACGGCTCGCGCTTATAATATCAATACTGTTGGAGATATCTTCTGTTACAACGCTAACGCCGGCCAGCTTATTGTATTTGCGAAAGGGGGCCTTGATGTCCATCGCAATATAATCTAAACAATCTCTTTCTATTAATGCTTCTATAACCTCCGGACAGCTTCCGTTGGTGTCTAATTTTATTTTGTACCCTATTTTTCGCACCTGCCTTATAAACATCAGCAAATCCGGTTGAATCGCGGGCTCGCCGCCTGTAATAACAAGGCCCTCCAGCACATTCCTTCGGAGCTTTAATGCCTCAATAACTTTCTCCGGGCTTAGCAATTCACATTTTGACACCTTCGTATCGAGTAACTTCCTATTATGGCAAAAAGGACATCGGTAATTGCAGCCCTGCGTAAAAATAATCGCGGCCGTGGTGCCCGGAAAGTCGCTCAACGTAAAAGGTTGGAACCCACCGATTTTCACAATGCATCTCCTATTTGGTAATATTTCCTGTGTTCAAATTCAGCTTGTTTGCCCTCATTCCATTGCTCGACAGGCCTGAGGTATCCTACGACCCTTGAATAAACCTCAGTTTTTTCGCCGCAATTCGGACAGACCTTTTGTTTTCCGTTCAGGTATCCATGCTCCGGACAGACACTAAATATCGGAGAAATTGTAAAATATGGCAACTTGTAGTTTTTGCAGACTTTTCTAATAAAACTTTTCAAGGCTTGCGGGTCAACAGATGCCTCTCCCAAAAATATATGTAGTACGGTTCCGCCGGTATATTTGGTCTGCAATTCGTCCTGCAGCTCAAGTGCCTGCCAGACGTCAGTGGTATAATTAACCGGCAGTTGTGTGGAATTCGAATAATAAGGTTTTACCTCCGATGACCCAGGGCGGTGCTTTATATAATTCATATCAGGATGTTTTTCTTTATCTATTCGTGCCAAACGGTAAGAAGTACCCTCTGCCGGAGTAGCTTCGAGATTATACATATTCCCGGTTTCTTCCTGGAATATAAGCAGCCTTTCACGCATATATTCAAGAACCTCAGATGCAAAAACCGACCCTTTTGCGGTTCCAATATCCTGTCCGAAAAGATTGACACAGGCCTCGTTCATTCCCGTCAGCCCGATAGTCGAGAAATGATTGTGCCAATACTGGTCATAGTTTTCCTTAACTGCTCGCAAGTAATATCGCGTGTAGGGGTACAGGTTTTTATCTGTAAACTGCTCAAGCAGTTTACGTTTTGTTTCAAGGCTAACACGCGCTTTTTCCATAAGAACATCCAGCCGGCTTATAAAATCACACTCATCCTTTGCCAGATGCCCCAGACGAGGCATGTTTATAGTCACAACACCGATGGAGCCTGTCAGAGGATTAGCTCCGAATAAACCGCCGCCGCGTTTTTCCAAATGGCGAAGGTCTAACCGAAGCCTGCAGCACATCGAACGTGCATCATCAGGAGACATATCAGAGTTGATATAATTAGCAAAATAAGGAATGCCGTATTTAGCCGTGACTTTCCATAGCTGTTCGAGTTGAGGTGCGTCCCAGTCGAAATCACCGCCGATGTTGTACGTCGGAATCGGAAATGTAAATACACGACCTTTGGCATCACCCTGAGACATAACCTCTAAAAATGCCTTGTTGAATAGGTGCATTTCTTCCTGAAACTGGCTGTAAGTTTCGTCTTGAGGTTGCCCACCGATAATAACCGGAGAATTCGCTAATGTCACAGGTGGCTGTAAGTCCAAGGTAATATTCGTGAAGGGTGTTTGGAAACCAACACGCGTTGGAATATTCACATTAAATACAAATTCCTGTAATGCTTGCCTGACTTCTTTATATGTCAAGCCATCGTAACGTATAAATGGCGCTAAAAGGGTATCCACGCTTGAAAATGCCTGTGCACCTGCGGCTTCTCCCTGTAAGGTATAAAAGAAGTTAACAATTTGTCCGAGGGCCGTTCGGAAATGCTTGGCCGGTTTGCTTTCCGCCTTGCCGGACACACCTTTAAAACCGGACAGCAGAACATCCTGCAAATCCCACCCCACACAATAGACGCTAAGCAGTCCCAGGTCATGAATATGAAGATCGCCGCTCAAATGAGCTTGACGAATATCGGGAGTATAAATTTTATTTAACCAGTAGGTTTTGCTGATTTCGCTGGAAATATAATTATTTAATCCCTGGAGAGAATATGACATGTTGCTATTTTCACGGACTTTCCAATCCAGATGACCGAGATAATTATCGATTAAATCAACATCTGCTTTTTTCACCAGTTCACGAATACGCGTGTGCTGGTCCCGATAAAGAATGTAAGCCTTGGCAGTTTTTTTATAGGGACTTGTCAGCAAAACATCCTCAACCAAATCCTGTATTTGTTCAACTTCCGGACTGTGGGTTTGCAATGTGATTTGAGCGAGGCTTAAAACACGAATCGTAAGCTGCCAGGCAATCGTTTCATTAAATTCTCCTGTTGCTTTACCTGCTTTTAATATCGCGCACTGTATTTTAGAAGTATTAAAACTTGCTTTACGGCCATCTCGCTTAATAACATGTGTAAATTGGTAATGATGCGAGCTTAATGTGGTTGTGTTATCCTTGTTCTGCTTTTGAATAATGGCTTCCATTCCATTCTCCTTAAATATTGCATTTCCACTTTGAATTAGTGGAGAATCGATGGAAGGGCATCAACAAGCATAAGTACTATACGCTGTTGGGAGACTCAATGCCCTCGCACACAATCTCCATACATGACAATTACGCAATTTAAAGGGGAAAGAACGTCGAGGATTGTACATCAGGAATTGAAAACCAGCCTGTCTCCAAATCGCTGACAAACATTTGTCTTTCCCGCGAAAGCAAATTGTCATACCGCAACGAGCGGATTATCGGCAGGTCTTCGGACTCTCAGGCAACATTTAAGAAACTTGTTCTCCCTACTAACTGTCGCTTCCCACCCAAATGGCAGTGCTTATGACAGCGTTCGTTCCTGATAACCGCTGCGGGGCAGCTCCGGATTCTCACCGGATTCCCTCTTGCGTTGTACCATAGATTGGAACAAACCAATAATAAGTACTATATAAAGATGTAAGCAACGGCCGTCAAGCTAAAAAAATTAAAAAATCTTTCCTATATGATAAATTCAGCCTGTGGAGCTAAAACGGAATTGGCTAAAGTTTGGTTTTCTGGGTCTCACGCATTGGTATTCTTGTTCTTTGTTTAATTATTAACAAAAACCAGTTTGCTCGAATGATGTAGCAAATATTATCATCTCTTAAACACCGCTGATGGCTACTCTCTTGCTGGCCAACCCAGACATGATAATTGAAAACAAAGCCTTGAAATCACTTACTTTAGGCATGGATGATTAAATGCACCCTACGTGATTAAAAACCCAATTTATCTCAGATAACAGCTTTCCCGCTGGCCAACCCAGACATGATAATTGAAAACAAAGCCTTGAAATCACTTACTTTAGGCATGGATGATTAAATGCACCCTACGCCAGAATCCGGTTCCTTAATCGTAGGTTTGTTGATGAGCATTTAGGGATTGAACGATTTCTTCGGATGTAGTTATATAATTCATGCCCATGCCGTCTCCTAATCCAAGGAGGCAACCAGAGGCACTGAACCAATCTAGCAATTCTTTCGATGGGATTGTTTTATTCAGCTCAAGAGGCGATACTATCGAAACTTCCTTAGGTTTATCAACATCCGGATGGTCTTCGAATAACCAGATTTCATCAAAGTGACTAAAAAGTTTGTATCTCTGTTCTACACATATTATTTTGCTGTCTCCAACAAGAAGTGAGCTTCCAAGAAAGCTACAGGATTTTTCCGATTCAATAATCCTTCCGGCTGTTATTGTGGACTTCATATCAAGTGAGCTGTCTATACATGTCACTAAGACATATGGAATCTTATCAAAAAATTCCCACTTATCACGTATCAGATACCAAATCGAACCCGGCAAGCATCCATAGTACATTTTATCTGCTCCTTACTAAACTAAACTTACATATCAATATATTCAGTATGAAAAACAACAGATTCTTTGTCGGCTTCTCGATTTAATGCCTCACGTTAGAGGATACAATACGCAAGGTAGTGATATTAATGCAAACCTATGATTCCCACAAGCATATTCGTTAATTCGCTTCATATTTAATATTGACAGAAATCAAGTTTTGTAAAGCCTTTATATATTGGTGAAGAACATGTTCAACGTTTTCAAAGCCATGTTAACTTCGACAAAGGCATAATACAACGCATTCATTCCCATCAGATGATCAAAAATCATCTACTTAGTGTTGGTTATGAGACAGGTTCAGCAGGGCCTCGATGTCCATGAATACATCTATGCTTGTGAGGATCACCTACACCTTCATAATCATGGCCAGTATCGACATCATAGTCAGGTTTTCCATCTGGTCCATAATGCCTTGTTGTTGTACCGCCATTCCCACGAACTTCTGTTTGACTACTACCTGGCTCAGCTTCTTTTGGTAGTGATGCTCCCGGTCTAGTTTTCATTGGTATAACAATATCAATTGGTATAGACATATCTTTACTAGTCCGCCGTGCATTATTCGACATAAGTGTTAAGGCAAGCCCAATCCCAATACCCGTCAATACCTCATCGCCAGGTATTGGTGAAGCTACAGTAATTACCATAGCTCCAGCCATATATTTCTTCTCACCAGACCTCGTCACGCGGGGCCGACCAGGATCATTTATTTCAGCATCGTTTGCCCAGCTATAAAAATCCTCAACATCGAGATTAAGATCGCAGAAATCACCACCAGCTTCAGCGTAATCCCACAGATCCGCCCAACTCATAAAATAGAAATCCATACCAAGCTCCGTCTGCTCGGCATCATGCCAACAAAGCACTTGAAGGAGACAAGCACCAGCGTCATCTACCATTACCCAATTGTAACTATAACTAGCCCAAAGTCCGCTCGGGTCCACCCGGCCCAGAGGATTATTTCCACAGTAGCTATACCAGTTGATGCCATCGCCATAGCCGACCGGGTCAGTCTGCATAAATCGGCCGATGTGTGGGTTATAGTACCGGGTGCGGTAGTAGTAGAGACCTGTTTCGATATCGAAACGCCGGCCCGTGAACATATAGGGATTTGTGGTAAAGTTGGGGTCTGAAGCAAGTACCTGACCGTAAACGCTGTAGCCATAAAGCTGGACTGTTTCACCTTCAGAGTCGCTTAAAGCCACGACAGAGCCTAAGCCGTTGAAGTGATAGTAGTATGTCTCGTTACTATCAGCAACGTCTATCATACAGACCGGCTCGTCAACGCCCGCGCCGTGAACGTATTTACGCACAAGGTTGTTAACACCATCGTATTCGGCGATAACGTTACCGCCGTCATAGATATATTTAACTCTATAATCATTATCGAACTCTTTTTCGATACGCCGGCCGCTCGCATCATACTTATAGGTAATAGTATCCCAGTCTTCCGGGGGCTGAAGCGGGCTGGAACCTGTCCACTTCACGAAGTCCACCCAGCCGCGGTCTTCAAAATCAGGATTATTAGGATCATCTTCATCCTTAATATAGCGCCACTTCAATATATGAGGACCGGGTTCATTTATATCGTACGTCTTCTTCTCCCAGTCCACCTCCCCGCTAATCCGGTCCTGAAGCTGGTTATCGATATAGAACTTCAGGTAATCATGATTTTCTTCGGACGAAACCTTCCAGTAAAACGATATTGTTTCCTGCTCATTTACATCTACCTCCACTATCGTTTGCAGAGAGGCATATTCGCCGTCTGAGACTTCAGTACTCCCGAGTGCATCGCCATCATAGTAATAAGGATAGGATGTGGAATACCAGTCTCCATCGTCATCTGAGGTAACGGTGAATTTCAAATTAGAATCCAGCGCCCTGGAGAGCGAATCAGGTGGGTCATCCGTAGGCGGCAGCGTTCCTGTGCCTATCAACAGGCCGTCCACCCAGCCGCAATTAATAAAACATTTGTTCTTTTCACAACAATGCCCCGTCAAATTACTTAGCTATACATAAGCCAATTCTAGACTTGTTCAATTTTTTGGTCAAAAAAATTATTTCATATCGGATTCGGAGTTTTAGCAGGGCTGACAACTTCGGTTGCAGCTATGGCCGACTAAGAGGCAGGTGTGTGTGGCTCGTAATTGTATTGAACAACAGTATTATTAAAACAAAAATACCCTGTGGAGGCTAAGTAGCGCTCCACAGGGTTCACAAAATGAATATTATAACCATAATATCCAGAGTCGTTTACTGCAAGTCTGTTTCCAGCACAAGAGTCGGTAAG
>JASFMF010000076.1:0-7201 GCA_050117705.1 Phycisphaerales bacterium | reverse complement strand
AACATGGTTATTCCCATATAACATTTATAATTGTGAAAAGAGGAGGTAGAGTTAACTCGCAAATACATATCAAAGCTAAAAAAATAATTCAATTTGAGTAACCAATATTATCGGTACTATTGGTGTCACTTTTTCCATTAATCAAAGGAGGACTATCATGCGTAAGAAATTAATCTATTTGACTGTTGTAGTTTTGGTGCTCGTTCTGACAGGCAATGCCTCAGCAGAGCTTGTGGCATACTGGCCGTTTGATGAAGGCTTAGGAACCGCGTTGAATGACATCATCGGCGGCAATAACGGCAGCTTGCAGGGAGATCCCACGTGGATTGTCGGCCCAAGCGGTGGTGCTCTTGAATTTGACGGTAATGAAGACCTTGTGACTATCCCGAATAGCCCGGCACTGCAATTGCGCGGTACCGGACAATATACGGTGGCTGTCTGGGTTTATGTCGTGGATACCTCTGGCGGACTCATTTTATTCAGTGGCCAAGGCTGCGTTGCTTGGGCAAACTGGTACCTGGGTGTGACGTGCGGTGAACCCGATGCCAGTAATCTCGGTGGTCCCCCAAGACAGGAGGGTAGCTTGGTTTTCGGTGTCCGAACGGCAAATGGGGCCCCTGTTGCCAGCTATGTTGTAGCTCCGTTCGTACCCGAAACGTGGATGCATGTGGCTGCCACGTACAATGGTACCACACTGAGAATATACATAGATAGCCAGGAAGTAGACAGCGCCGGGGGTGCCCCTCTGCCGTATGACCAGACCAATATGCCCTTAAATATCGCAGGCGACAACGGTTGTAGCGATATCGGACGCAACTGGTTCACAGGCAAGGTTGATGAGTTGCAGATTCACGACGAAGCGTTGACACAGACCGAGATACAAGATTTAATGAGGCCTTCCGGTGCCTGGAATCCGAGCCCGACTGATCGTGACACTCATGTAAGCATCAATCCTACTCTTAGTTGGGAGCCTGGAAGATCCGCGGAAACACATAATGTCTATTTCGGTACAACATTAGCCGAAGTAGCCGCAGCAACACCAACGAATCATCCAAATGTACAGGTCAGTCTGGGGCAGAGTACAAATAGTTATACCCCACCCGGTCCTCTGGAATATGGACAAACTTATTACTGGCGTGTCGACGAGATCGATGCCGTAACCGTGTGGACGGGCGCTGTCTGGAGCTTTATAGTTCAGCCTTTAAAGGCCTTTTCGCCCACCCCGGTGGATGAAGCCAAATATCTGGACCTTGATACCGTTCTTACCTGGCAAGCCGGTTTCGGAGCACAGTCGCATGATGTGTACTTAGGTACAGACCCGGATAATCTGACGCTGGAATCGGCAGCTCAGACAACAACCACGTACGAGCCGGAGGCATTGAATTATGACACGACTTATTACTGGCGTGTCGATGAATTCGACGGCACGAATACATACACAGGTGATCTCTGGAGTTTCTCAGTTCTTCCGGATATAGCTATCACCGATCCCAACCTCGTGGGCTGGTGGAAGTTCGATGAGGGCTCGGGTACCCGGGCTGTGGACTGGTCCGGCCATGATAGACATGGTACTATCTACGGTGGTCCAATCTGGATAGAGGGTTATGATGACAGCGCACTCGAGTTCGACGGCGTAAACAACTACGTAGATTTGCCGATTGACTCGCTTATCCCCTCTCTAAACAGTTGCACTATCACAACATGGGTCGATTTCTCCAACGCGGGTGGTCCCTGGCAGCGCATATTCGGCTTTTTCAACCCCGACGGATTCACTGATTACATGACCCTGATGCCGCGCTCTGCGGAAGACGGCCCCCTGACTTTCGCTATTGTAACGGATTTCGCTAGCCCGTACCCGGGTAATGAGACATATATATTAGAAGCACCTTCAACACTTGCGAGCGGCTGGCATCATGTAGCCGTTGTGATAGATGGAGATAGCCGATATATGCAGCTTTACCTTGACGGTGCGGTTGTTGCAGAGGGTGAAACGGAAACCATACCGTCAGAGCTCAACGGCGTCACAAGCAACATTCTTGGCGGTATAATATATGGCCTTGATGCATACTATTCAGGGCTATTAGATGATTTTCGCATCTATGACAAGGCACTGACGCAGGAAGAGGTCGACCTTGTTATGAAAATTGATCCGCTGCGTGCCAGGTATCCAAATCCGGTTCACGGAGCGACAATAATCATTGTAGATTTTACGGGCCTTAGCTGGTCACCGGGAGATAATGTGTCTCAACATCAAATATACTTTGGCACGGATAAACTTGCTGTTGAAAATGCCGATACATCCACGACCGGCATATACCGCGGCCAGCAAGCTGGTACCAGCTTTTCTCCCTCAGAAGGTATTGAATGGGGACAGACATACTATTGGCGAATAGATGAGATGAATAACGACGGTACAATCAGCACCGGAAATGTCTGGACCTTTACAGTAGCTGATTATCTTATTGTGGAAAATTTTGAGGACTATAACGACTACGAATTTGACAGGATATTCGACAAATGGATAGACGGATACAACATAACGACAAATGGTTCAACGATTGGTTATGCCGAGCCGGACTTTGCCGTCGGAGAGCATTTCGTTGAGACTACAATTGTTCATGGCGGCTATCAGTCGATGCCTTATTTTTACGACAACACAGTCGCCGGAAACTCTGAGGCAACTTTAACTTTGGTTGACCCGACTGACTGGACCGACGAAGGCGTCGAAGTACTCTCACTTTGGTTCCAGGGTTATCCACCATATTTGGGTAGCTTTACGGAAGACCCTGCGGGTACCTTTACGATGACCGCCACAGGTACGGACATCTGGGAAACAGCGGATGAGTTTCACTACGCCTTTAAGACACTAAGCGGCCCCGGTGCTATCATAGCAAAGGTAGAGAGCCTTGAAAATACCGATCCCTGGGCAAAAGCCGGTGTTATGCTACGCAATACATTGGAGCCGGATTCCAGACACGCTTCGATATTTATTACACCTGGACAGGGCGTTTCATTCCAGCGTCGTTCTGCGCAGATGGGAGCCAGTACCGAGACAACGGAAAGTGGTATCGAAGCACCGCAGTGGGTAAGAATAGAGCGTACCCTTGCCGGTGACTTCATAGCTTCATATTCGGCCAATGGTAGCACATGGACACAGCTTGGCAACGATTCTATCAATATGGATGCAACTGTTTATATAGGAGTGGCATTGACCAGCCATAATACCGAGGAAGTATGTGAAGCTGTATTCTCCAACGTTACTATTGAAGGCAATGTTAGCCAGGACCCATGGATGGACGAAGATATCGGGATATTAAGCAATGGTCCCGAGCCGATGTATGTGGTTCTCGATGAAAGCGCTGTGGTTTATCACGAAGATCCGAACGCATCAACGATAAATGAATGGACCGAATGGAGAATAGATTTACAGCAGTTTGCAGATCAGGGAATAGACCTTACAAATGTCGAAAGTATTGGTATTGGCTTCGGTGACAGGGCCAACCCACAGCCCGGCGGTGCTGGTTTGGTATTCTTCGATGATATTCGGTTGTATCGTCCATCTTTACAGGAACCTACTCCATAAAATCAGAATTTGGTAAGCGATTTAAAGGGCTTATGTCAATGTGGCATAAGCCCTTTTGTATTTAAATGATTCTATTAAAAACGCAGCTTCCGAATTGAAAATCGGGAGTAAATAGTATGCGGGAATGAAAAGTCTCGAAAGTTAAGCAACAAAAAGAAAACCCGCATAAAAAACGCGGGTTTGAATAAATGCTTTTGTTATGACCTCAGGATTGGCCCCAAGTCCTCCATTTCTTGCTGTGCCGCTTTCTTCTTGCCCTTATGCTTTCCTCTCAAAGAGTTTATTTTTTCCATAGCCTTATCCTGTAATGCACCGGGCTGACGTCCTTTGTCAAGCATCTCCTCAAGGTTGATTAGACCTGTGTCATACAGGTGCCAAAGGTGCTCATCGAGAAGCTGCATACCAAGTTTTTTACCGGTTTGAATACTGGAATCAATTCGGTAAGTTTTGTTCTCACGTATGAGGTTGGCGATAGCAGGGGTTACAACCATAAATTCATAAGCGGCAACCCTTCCCCTGCCGGCAGCTAAAGGGCAAAGAGCCTGGCTTAGAACGGCCAATAAATTACTGCTTAACTGAATGCGAATCTGCTCCTGCTGATCCACAGGAAAAACATCAATCAATCTGGTAATCGTTCCAGCGGCACTTGTGGTGTGGACTGTAGCAAAAACGAGGTGGCCGGTCTCAGCGGCTCTAACGGCGGCTTCGATTGTTTCAAGATCTCGCAATTCACCGACTAAAATAACATCAGGGTCCTGTCTTAAAACGCGTCTCAAAGCCTCACCAAAGCTTGGAACATCGACGCCAACTTCCCGCTGGTTAACAACAGATTTTTTATGCGGGTGATAATATTCTATCGGCTCTTCGATAGTTATAACATGACGATCGAAGTTCTCATTGACATAGTTTATCATACAGGCAAGTGTAGTAGTTTTTCCACATCCGGTTGGTCCTGTAACAAGGAACAATCCTCTGGGCCTGCGGCACAGAGCGGCACAAATTTTAGGCAAACCTATTTCCTCAAAAGTCATAATACTTGTCGGAATACGACGTAAAACCAGAGAAATATTGCCTTTCTGTCTAAAAACAGCTACACGAAATCTTGCTGCATCACCATAAGCGAAACCATAGTCGGTTCCACCCTCTTCCTGAAGCTCCTGTTGATTACGGTCAGGTGTTATACTTTTCATTAAAGCCGTAGTATCATCAGGTTCGAGAACCTTAGTTTCCAGAGACCTGAGTGAGCCGTCTATTCTCAATACAGGCGGTCTGCCAACGACGATATGTAAATCAGATGCTCCCTGTGAGACACAGGCCTGAAGCAATCTGTCCATGTTGACTGTTGCCATTTATAAATCCTCTATAACTACTAATTAAGTTTGGTTCAACTGACTGCGGCACCTTCTGTCTGGGTTATCCTGACCACTTCAGCTGGTGTCGTTGTTCCATTGAAAACTTTAAATATCCCATCCTGCATCAGCGTTCTCATACCACCCGCTTTTGCAGCTTTTCTCAATTCCGTAGTAGGAGCCTTTGAAAAAGCCAGCTCCCTGATTTCGTTATTCATTTCAAACATCTCAAATATTGCTATACGGCCCTTATAGCCGGTATTCTGGCATTGACTACAACCAGCTCCCTTATAGACAGGTTTTTTGCCTATTTCTTCCCGAGGGATGCCCAGCGCCTGTAGCAGAGACGGATCAGGGTTTTCATCAACCACTTTACATTTCTTACAAATGATTCTTACAAGTCTCTGTGCCATAATAGCCTGTATCGAGCTTGCTACAAGAAACGGCTTAACACCCATATCTATCAGACGTGTAATTGCACTTGGGGCGTCATTAGTGTGCAACGTGCTGAAAACGAGGTGCCCCGTAAGTGCGGCCTGAATCGCAATATCTGCGACGACACCATCGCGGATTTCTCCAACGAGTATGATATTAGGAGCCTGTCGAAGCATTGCTCTTAAAATCTTGTCAAAGGTCAATTCGATTTCATCTTTGACCTGGCATTGATTCATCCCGTCAAAATTGTATTCGACAGGGTCTTCGGCGGTAATGATTTTCTTGTCCGATTTGTTAAGCTCCTGCAAAGCAGCATACAACGTTGTAGTTTTGCCGCTACCGGTTGGGCCTGTAACCAAAAAGATTCCGTTAGGTCTTTTGATTATCCTCTGGAATTGCTTGTAGTTATCCGCTTCAAAACCAAGTGACTCAATACCAATATTAACAGCATCAGGACGTAAAATTCGGAGCACCACACTTGGGCCATGGTTACCCGGTAAAGACGAAACACGAAAATCGATGTCCTGTCCTCCTATATTCCGTTTAATACGACCGTCCTGTGGCAATCGCTTTTCGGCAATATCCATGCCGGAAAGGATTTTAAAACGCGTAACCAGCGGTGCCTGCATAGTCTTTGGAATATTGTCCCTCTCCAAACAAACACCATCGACCCGGTATCTCACGCGCACTCTATCAGACATAGGCTCAATGTGTATATCGCTGGCCCGCATATAATAGGCATTGTCAATTATAAGGTTTACCAGTCTAATAATCGGAGCGTCATCATCCCCGCCTTCAGCTTGTATACGAAGTGCTTCAGCCTGTAGCTCATGCCCAACCTCGGCAAGCTCAGCAGCAGTCGCATCAATACTATGTCTTAGCCTGTCGCTTTCTTCTTTTCTTTCCTGGTCGGAAGAATCCTCGATATAAGAGCGAATCTTCGTTGGATTGGCAACATAACATTCCAGTTCGGTGTTCAAGCGAAATCGAATTGCGTCCATCATCTCCAAGTCTAACGGATCGCTGATAATCACCTTCAATTTGCCGTTATCCATACCATAAGGCAGAATATTATGCCTTTTCATAAGGTCTTCTGGTATCAACTTGGCAGCATCCGGCGGGATATTAACTTTGTCCAGATTTACGTATTGTAATCCAAATTGTTTCGCAATTACTTTGGCCAAAATGTCTTCATTTATCAGGCCGAGTTCAATCAACACCTGACCGAGCCGTTTATTGCTGGCCTTTGAAGTTTTGATAGCATCAATTAGAGCCTGCTTTTTTACAAGCCCCGCTTTGTAAAGTATTTCACCTAAATGTTTTCGTTTTTTCGCCATATTCTATAGGTAATCCTGCTTCCCCCTGTAAATGCTATTATAACATTTTCCCTATAATTAGTCAAATATTCAATTTCATACGAAGCATATTCAGGGCAGTTTGCGCCGCTCGAAGTCGTGTGAATTGTCTATTCCTAGATAAAAGACAACGTTTAGTTTCACTAAAATCGCTGGAATCCACACTTATGTATACCAGTCCAACTGGTTTTTGTTCGGTTCCACCGGTTGGACCGGCTATACCAGTTATACCAATTGCAAAGTCTGCTCCTGCTTTTTCTCTGGCACCTTTGGCCATAGCTTCGGCGACCTGTTCACTGACAGCCCCGTATTTTTCAATTAAATCAGGATTCACATTAAGCTCACTGGTCTTGGCGGAATTGCTGTAAGTAATCCAGCCGTACTTGAAATATTCGCTCGCCCCGGGAAGATCCGTCAGCATCTTAGCTACAGTACCACCCGTGCAGGATTCAGCCAAAGCAATTGTCTTTTTTCGACGA
>JASFMF010000075.1:0-7229 GCA_050117705.1 Phycisphaerales bacterium | reverse complement strand
CAGGCAGCAGCAATTTTCTTTTCGCCCGCATTCTAACTTTACCTGATACGCCCTTTGAGTAATAATCGTACCTGTAACGGTAGTAGCCCTGATCCGGCTGGACGTTACTTAGCACTATGCCCAGTACGTTGACATTTATTTGCATTAGCCGTTTCTTTGCTTCTTTAAGTTCGGGAGTAGTGGTTTGGCCAGCGAAGCTGGTTAAAACAACTCCATCCCCACATTTAGCCCATATAAGAGCATCTGGAAAAACCAGTATAGGAGGAGTATCAATAATCACGTGATCGTAATTTTGACTGATGATATCTATGCGCTCATGTATTTCCGGTGAAATTAATAGTTCATAGCAATTTATTCTGTCGTGGGAATCAGCTACAAGCACATCCAGGCCTGTCGATGCTACTGTGTAAACAACTTGGCTAAGCTCTTTTCCTAAAAGCACTTCTCGTAATCCCCTTAATCCTTTAGGGAGATTCAACAAATTTGCAACATCAGGTTTTCTCATATCACCGTCTATGAGTAGGACCTTTCTCCCTGACCTAGACAGACTTGTTGCCAGATTAGTGGAAAAAGTGGTTTTGCCCTCCCGCATCGCTGGACTTGTGACAACAAGTTTTCGTGGTATGCCATCACCATTCACAAATCCTAAATTGGCACGAATGGTTTGGTAGTCTCCAGCTATATGTTCCGGAAGAAGAGCCGGCTTTATATTATATGAACTTGTCGTAGTGCCGATTATTCGCATACCGATGCGTTTAACCACATCATCAGGAGTATGCAAACGAAGGTCTGCTTTATCCCTCAGGAAAGCTAACAGCATTCCGCAAGCTATCGCCCCGAATATAAGGCCTGCGGTGTATTTGATACGCTTGTCCAGAATAGGACCGATGTCGGCATAGTAAGCAACAGAAACCCTTGCGGGACGTTTTCGCTCCATTTCCAATATCTGTATACGCCTGAGTACGGTATCATACATTCCTTTGTCCAGCTCAAATTGAAACTGCAAATCCTGAATATCCAGCTGGGTACGGCCAACTTCAATGGTTTGGTTATCTTCCTTGTCCAGCACCTCCTTAAGACGTTCTTCATGTGCTTTGGTTAGAGCCAGCTCTGCCTTTGCTGCTTCCAGCTTTTCTTTGCTGCCGGTACTGGTCTCTTTTGAAACTATGTTGTCAAACTCTTCGGCTACTTCTTTACTTTTTTCATCAAGGCGTGACTGTAATGAATCTATAAGCTCCTGCTTTTGTTTAAGAACTGGGTTTCCAGGTGCTAATGTCTGTTTAGAAATAATCAGGTCGCGGTCCAGCTCTATAATACTTCGGGTCAGCTCCTGGACCATCGGGTCGGAATTGATATACCCGTTTCGCATTCTCAGCATTTCATCCGGCGCAATACTTTTCTCTGGAAATTCTTCGAGTAATTTCACATGGGTTTCGAGGCTGATTCTGCGTGCCTCTATTTTAGAAAGTTCAGATAACAGCATGGAAACACGCTGCAGCATAATATCCTGGCGGTCGATTAGAGTTGTAGTTCCATATTCTTCCGCTGCCTGGCGAATTTTTCCTCGGTGGCTCTTCAATTTTTCGGCCAGTACAACTCGCTCGTCTTCCAAGACCCGTAGTTTGCGGTTCTGATCCTGGGTCGAACTAGTAACTTCGACAGCCATATAAGCTCTAATAAAAGCGTCCACAATCTGCTTTGCTTCTTCCGGGTTAAGACTTTTCATAGTTATTTGTATTAGCTCACTACGACGACCAGGAGCAACTGTAATACCCCCATTAGATATTGCACGTTTTAATATTGTTGCAGGCTCAGGATTTGTTCTTTCGTCTTTTAGTTTCTGCCTTAATTTTGAGATGAGAGGCGTGTGTAGATCTTCGAAAAACGAAAGGTTTCTATCTACTAAATCATCTGCCACCCTCTGCACAACCTGGCTACTGGTAATTAGCGCGGCCTCAGTTTGTATAAAGCTTTCATACTTCGATATACCTCCAGTGTTTGTTTCGCCGGTCACGATGTTCTCGAGGATGGGAGCGACCCTTATCGCGCCGGTCACAGTGTAAAGAGGTTCAATCAAAAACCATATTGCAGGGATTCCGATTGCGCAAATTACAAAGGATATTAGTAGCACAATATACCAGCGTCGCAGTACACCTTTAACTAAATCGGATGTATGTTCGCTATCAGGCTCGGGCGGTCTTTCAAAACTGACAACTTTTTGCTCAATCACTTGGTTATGGTCATAATATTTTTCTAAACCGTTCATTTCTTGTTTCCCTTAAGTTATAATCTTAATACTAATCTGGTTAGAAGCTTCCATCTTGCACTCTTTCATCCTTGTGCTTGAAGCAGGTGTAATATTTGTCTCCACCTAATGAGTGATGTTCCTCCACAAATGGATTCCATATGTATTTTACTATGTTCGAGGTTGTTTTTCAACTTGCCGTGTGATTATTATTGCTTCTTCTTCGTCTGGAAGTGTTGTAAGTTTTGTCAAAAGCCAAAGCTCAGCGACCATAGCCACAAGAGCTAATGGCATCATGGCATACCCGCCAAAGTCGTGGAATATTTCTTCCCAGTATTCACCCTCAAGTACCGTGAAAAATATTGCTGTGATTGTTAATCGAATAGTATTACACAGTAAGGCAATGGGCAGGCTCGAAACCAAAACTATCAGCTTTTCCCACCATGCTCGTTTTACCAGCAGGACAACCAGACCGCTAATCACAAAAAAGGCGGTGACCATCCTTAAGCCGTTGCATGCCTCAGCAACTGCGACACTCGATTCACCAATATGGATAACATTGCCTTCCCGTATGACCTCATAGCCCACCATCTCCAGACAAAATACAGCTGATGAAGTGGCCCAATGTTGCAGAGGAATCGTTACAGCAGTCTGAACCCGATTAGGCCAGGGTAACATCAAGCACAGGAACAATAATACCGTAGATACCTTTCGCAAAAGCTGCCAGCCGAACAGAAGCAGTACCAGAGCCGCAATACTTAAAGCTATGGACAACCTTTCCGCCGAGCCATACATAAAGAACAGCCCGAAAAGTCTGACCATTTGGGCTACTATAAAAGCAAACAAACCCCAAAAAATAGACGGTCTTATCTTACACTTGGCGAGTGTCTGACGCCTCGACCACAGTATATAAACAGCCAGAAAAGGCACCAAAAGACCGCTGGAGTATTCATCGCTCCTCTGCCATAAGTTCCATAGTTCTACAAAGCCAGCTTTATAAGACCAGAAAAATGTAATTAAAACGAGACTGCCCGCAAGCCAGAGAACTATTTTTGTTTTGTGAGATTGTACCCAATTTGGCATTTTCTCATCGACTTTATCAAGCAGTGATTGTAAGCCATGCTGCAACCTGCTTATATTATTTTGCGCAACTTTCAAAGCCTGATTGGCTGAACGTTCTAGTATCCCCTCCGGCTTAAATGGTATGGATTCTTCTTCCACAACGGTATTAGCTCGCAAAACCACGTTGCGATCGAGCACACATCGCTGGACTTGGCAATTTGGCCCTACTTGTGCACCATCCCATAGCACACTATTTATGACAACACTATCTTTACTAATAACGACATCATTTCCGAGTATAGTCGGCCCAAGAACAACAGCACCATTTGAAATACAGGCGCCACCCATAATAACGGCCGGCCCGTAGATTCGTGCTGCTGGATCAACCTTAGTATTTGCCGCTATCCATACAGCCTGCGGATCGGAACCCTTGGATGACTTCAAGCCTGCATCCAGTTTCGGGGCGTTTTCAAGATAATTGGTAATGGCGTATAGATATTCTTGTCGATTTCGGAAATTGCCGGTGTGATTTGGCAACGTCACCGTGTGTATAGTTTTGCCAGCACGTAGCATTTCAGGGATTAAGCCTTCCTTGATATCGAAGTAGCCCGCTTCTGGGATATGCTTCAGGATACTGGTTTCACAGACATAAATTCCTGCCGGTTCAACCTGTTGCTTACCGTCCCCACAGCCGGGATTCAACATCACAGTCAAATCGGACTGTCCATCACGATGTGCCTTTATAATAAAATCAATTTCAGGGGGATTCACTATACTGGCAGGAAATACTAAAATTAGTGCATCTGACTCATCATGGGTGGCATCACGAATACAGCCTGCGGTACCAGCCGGCAGGGACTCCTCCAGAAACTTCAATTCTATATTATTTTCACCATGTATTGATTCTGCCAACAATGAACCATCTCCATTAGAACAAACAGTTGCTTGCTTTATACCTTGGCCAGCCAAAGAAATTAGCAGATTTTCCAAGACGGTTTTTCCCATTATCGGCCACAAAGCCGTTGGTAATCGCGACGTCAAAGGGCATCTTCCAAAATCACAACTGCTAGCAAGTATAATAGCTTTAATTAACCGATTGGTACCCATTTAACCTATCTAACGTAAGTCTCTCAAACTATTTAAAAAATGACCGATTCTACAAGCTACTGCTTGAGGATTGGCTTTTCTTTCGAGAGGAACGAAGTTTTTCAATTTGCGAATGCCGTCAGGCAAAATTTCGACGTTATAAACAGCTAATAAATGACCAAGCTCCTCGAACTTTCTGGCAATAGCTACCTGATGGTCATTAACGACTTCACCATATCTTTTTAACCTTGGCATAACAAGTAGTGGTTTTTCGTTATCCAAAGCCGTAGTTATTGTACCCATACCAGCATGGCTGATTATTCCTGACGCTTTCTTCAACCACTCATCGAACATCTTTTTATCAAGAGAAACTACTGATTCAAAGTTACGTGGCTTATATGAAGTTTCTTCTATCTGGGCAAATATCTCTTCGTCAATCAAACCCTCACTAAGGGCATCGTCGACAGCTTTAACCAAACGATCAAATGGAAACTGTGTTCCAACGGTCAGGAAAATCATATCACCGCACCTACGTATTCCACATTACTATATTGCCTAGCAAGTTCTGGCCACTGTACGAGAAACAGATCCGAAATGTATCTGACCATTCTCCCAGACAGTGATATCCGCTCCACGTTGGTAATACTGTCAACCCAAACGACCTTTGCACCAAATAATTTACTAAGAAAGCATACTAAACAACCTGCTGCTGCGCCTGTGCTTATCACTACATCAGGCCTTTCCTTAAATATCACGATAGCACATTGCAGCAACGTTTTAACCACTCGTACCGGATGTTGCCGGTTGCACTCACCTACTACGTAAACGCTGTCGAATATGCTCACTGCATTCCGCATCCTCTCCCTAGTAGTAACGCAAATTGTATCGTATTCCAGCCAACTGTTAGCCAACTTTAGCAACTGGCTCAAGTGTCCTCCCGCTGACGCAACAAGGCAAACTCGTAACTTATCTCCGCGTTTCATCCCCGGCATAACTTTTTAAAAATCACCATTCCTGCCTAAAAGCTCTTTCAATACCGTATGTGCTTTACTATCCCAGGTTGAATCCTTGACTTTTTCCCTTCTTGCGGCAATCTTCTCAGGACAGTCCTCGTCTAACGCTTTTTTAATAAGCTCAACGAAAACTTCCGGAGTATCAGCTTTATAAACAACATCGATATGTTCTTGTAACTCAGTAAAAGCGGGAGTGCTAACAATAGGTTTACCTAAAGCAAGATACTCTTTGAGCTTAATAGGATTAGCAGCCTCCGTCCAGCTATTGACTCTCCATGGGAAAATAGCTACGTCAAAGTATTTACCATAATTGGGAATTTGTTCATAAGGCTTCTGTCCCAACATCCAAACATTCTTTTTTGATGACAATCTGGAACAGTCCATCAATGTCTTACCAACAAAAACAAAAGACACATTCGGCAGAAGGTCCGCCAGTCTTTCGACCAAACCAACATCAAACTTATGGTCATCTATTGCACCAAAATATCCCGCGATCGGCTTTCGTATGCCGGCAATATCCGCTGGGTGTTCGGAGTTCTGTTCAGCAGTTGTGAACATATCAAAATCAACACCATGGTCAAGAAAATAGGCTTTCTTGCACTGGCCAGCTTCTTCATTATACAATGAATGATTGACAAATAACGTTATATCGGCCTCAGCTTTCAATTTACGGTCACACATTGCTATCATTTCGGAATCGACATTCGGATATGCTTCATAACAGTCTGTCCTCTGATAGACTAATTTGCTTTTTTTCATATTAACTGCGATACTGCACGCAGTAGGGCAAGCAACCCAGACTACAGGATTTCGAATAGCAAGCTTTCGCATTACATACCGCAGTTGAAAACGTAAAAGCATTTCATTCAAAGAACATAAACAGGCAACATGATGTACCGGTAGTGAAAAGGGGCTGTAAACCCAAAAACCAGCATCACTAAGTTTTAAACCGGTTAATATGCTTCTTGTTTTACGAATCAGCTTTTTGACAAACTTTCTCCCCTCGCTTAATTTCGGCTTTTGTGTAACTATTGAGTTAACATAAAGAGTGGTTCCCATTTTTGAAAAACGACGCATCAACTGAAAGTCAATGTGTCCCTGGTTGTGATACCACCAGTCTTCACCTCCAAAACAAAGTACATCCACATTTCCTTGATTATTCATATCGTTTCGTTCAATCTTAAAGAACTATTCAGTTTCTTTTCCCTTTTCTATAAATCTCCACCGACCACGTCTTTATTCATTAGCAATTTCTTCCAGTCTGTCAAAGAGTAGAAACTACCCAACGAATAAATTTTCAACCTCTGCATTGACCATTTTCTTTCACTCGTAGAAAATATTGCCTTCGCAATCCAATAAGGAATTCTCATCAACATATATAAAGCTATAAGAAATCGAGCCAACAAAAACTCAAATTTATTCCGGTGTATCTTTAAAAAGAGCAATTTACTTCCGAACAACTGAAACGCAAATTCGGAAGGCATCTTCGTCGTCGTTTGACCACCATAATGAATTATTTCAGGAACAGGAGTGAACATAATTTTCCAACCTGCTTTTCTGAATCTATAGCACCAATCAATATCATCACCATATACAAAATAGACATCATCCATAAGGCCAATTTGCCCAAATGCTTTCCTACGTACCAAAGCAAAGCAACCTCGGACCGCCTCAACCTCCTTCACATCATTAAAATCATACCAAGTCATCATTTCTCTACCAAAGAATCTACTTCGAGGGAAACACTTATAAAGATACGTCGCAGACAAGAACATATTCAACAGCGAAGGGTACATGAAGGCACTTCTTTGCAGAGTG
Source organism: Phycisphaerales bacterium (assembly GCA_050117705.1). Lineage (GTDB taxonomy): Bacteria > Planctomycetota > Phycisphaerae > Sedimentisphaerales > Anaerobacaceae > NIOZ-UU13. Next base: position 5 of record JASFMF010000075.1, on the reverse strand, counting down.
CCATC
>JASFMF010000074.1:0-7291 GCA_050117705.1 Phycisphaerales bacterium | reverse complement strand
TACCAACAGTAATGGTTCTATCAGCCAGGTAAGGCTCAAAAAACATGGTGTAGGTTACGTGGGCACCAGAGGCGAGTATTATAGCCGTTTACCAAGTGAAGATGAGTTAAGACCTATTTATGGCTTTTAGCAGATAGGCGATAGTACGTATATAGAGTATGCAAATAGCTGCTTTTTCCCGTTATGGTTTTATTTGACTTTGTGTTTGAAAAAGTCGTCTTTTTGGATAGAATTGCCGTTACTTATCGTCAAGTTGGTGCCTTTAAATAAGTAGGGTGAAGGCTTCGCGACATAGCTTGAAGATAACGGAGGATACAATATAAAGGCTGAAGCAAGAGATTTGTTATGAATAAGCGGTTGCGAAACGCTTTAGAAGGACTCGCATCTTCTGATGTCGAACGTCGTCGAAGGGCAATGGAGCCTTTTGTAAGGGCTACGTTTGGAAGCTTCATCAGGCATTTATATAGATACCTTGGTAATGAGGTAGAGTGTGAGGATGTATTGGAAGATGTTTATGCTGATATATGGGAAAATCCGGAGCGATTGCGTAATATCAACAGCGAGAGACAGTTACTCAAAACCGTATATCTTTACTACATGCGAAAACGTCTCAGGGAAGTATACAGGAGAATAAACCGAAATTTGGCTCTTTCTCAAAAAAATATGCAAAACCTTGTTGCCCCTGAGTTGGGTATTCTTGAGCTGGCGTCACAATCGGAGCTTCATCAGATTCTGCGACGGGCGTTAAATAAACTTAAGGCGCGTGAGAAAAGGGCTGTAGAGCTCTGGATGGAGGGAGCTTCCAACAGGGCAATCGCTAATGAGCTCAAGACTACAGTTGGGGCAGTTAAAATGCTGTTATATCGAACTATATTGAAACTTAAAAAAATGCTGCGTGATTATTATCGTGAGGATTGATGAAAATTTTTAGTGCAGGAGTAAAAAGCAATGTCTGAGGTAAATAGAGAAATTCAGGAATTATTGGTTGATTATGCGGGGGCCCTGCGTGATGGTTGTATACCGGCTTTTCTGAAGTCACTTACGCGCGAGGAGGCCAAGAGGATAGACTCTTCCCGTGAATTTTGGGAAAACGGGGAAGTATGGCGCACGCTTAATAGCGCCGGCTTCGCCGGCAAAGCTGTGAATCCGAACGTGGGCCTTTTTACGTCTCGGGTTGATGCCAAGATAGGCTCCCGATTGAAAAAAGCCAGGGCCTCGTCATCCAGAAAGCGTACTACCGGTACAAAGTATACTTCAAAACCGGAGCGAAAGACTGAGAAATCGATATGATTCTGGAGTGCCACCAATGCTCATCCTGCTACTTTGAGGACAAAGAGCCGTCTTCAAGGATAGACCCTTCAACCATCTCGATGCAACAGCCTAAGATGGTTTTCAGAAATGTACTGGTGGTATTTGTGTGTATTGAGTTGTACGATAGCAAGCAGGAACTGGAGGAAGCTGCGGAGGAGTTCGCTTCAATATCGGAAATGATAGGAAAAAGGCCTATTGTTCTTTGTCCAAATGTGCATCTTTCCATCGATAGGGCGCCTGAGAAGCAAGCTGCTTTCCTGATTGTTGAGCTGGAAAAAATGCTTATTGACAAAGGTTATGATGTGCATCGCCTGTCATTTGGTCACCATAAACAATACGGCATGGAGTGTAATGGCAACGTGGGTAGCATTGTTGGCAGGAGATTTTATGGTTCCGACCAAAAGCAATTTCTAAGACTCTTGACCCGCCTGGGTGTATGTCCTCCTGGATCTGTACCCCGGGATATGCCGCCTTGGGCGCAACTTTTAACTGAACGACGGCTAAAGGTGTTAGGCAGCCGAAAAGAAACCTACGATGTTGCAAAGAGAATGCTTCAGGACCAGCTTGATACGACCGGCCACAGTGAGCTTTGGACATGTATGTTGTTCGAGGGGGAAAGAAAACCTGTTGAGGATTACCTCAGCGCTTTATACGAAATCATTGAAGATTATCCTGATGTAAGAGTGCACAGGGCGATGAATTTAAGTGTGCCGGGATTTTCGAATGCGGCGAGGTTCCTTTTTCGTAAGTATCCGGAAGCTATAGCATCAGGCAGAGTTAGAATTTATAACAGTCAGGTCTCTGACATTGAGTTCCTTTTGTGCAGAACCGAAGTTCTCCTTGCCTTCCCGCAGATACCGAGAAAAGCCGGCTCGCATGCAGGGGAAATATCATTCGGTATTTACTGCAAAGATGAAGATTTTGCGAAAAATTTAATTCAGTGGTATCGCACTTTTCTTGTCGATGCACGATTTGGATGGATTCGTACGGAGTCGGAACTGAACGCGACCATTAATGAGCTGGAGGAAGAAAAGTTCCAGGACAGGCGTGAATAGACTTCAAGAAATTGCTAACTAAAGCAGCTTTTGTGGTAAGAATATAGGATGAAGGATTAGGATCGACACTATGCATACGGTCTTGTCTATTTTTCTTGTTATTGCATACGGTTTGGTCCTTACCTTTGTTGCTATTAGGGCGCGCGCTGCTCGTGACTTTACCCAGTTTTCACTGGCAGGTCGTACCATCCCATTGGCATTAGTATTTGGCAGCCTTTGTGCTACTTACGTCGGACCGGGCTTCTCGATAGGTTTTGTCGGAAAAGGATATAAGGCCGGCTTCCTTTTCCTGGGCATAGGATTGGCCTACACACTTCAAAATATTCTCGTTGGTCTGTTTGTCGCACCTCGATTAAGAGCCTTACCGAATTGCCATACTTTAGGTGATGCTATTGGCCAGAAATACAACCGAAAATGCCAAATCCTTGCTGGTGTTATTTCAGTTAGTGTATGCACATTGATTGCCGCGGTTATGGCACACGCCGGAGCTGTTGTGCTTAATGACATATTTGGCCTCTCGGCATTCTGGTCGGCCGCCATAGTTGTTACCATTACAACGCTCTATACGACATTCGGGGGACTTCGGGCGAGTGTAATAACTGATGCGTTCCAGTTCACAGCTTTTGCTATACTGTTGCCGGTGACGTTGCTATTAGCGCTGGGATTCCATTTAAGTGGAGGTGCCGAAACATTTGTGAAAGAGGCATCGGTTGCTACATCAGCAGGCGTCGATACTATACCCGGTATTAAGATAATAGGTCTTTTAGCTGCCTTTTTACTCGGCGAGACGCTTATACCACCTTATGCCAATCGGGCGTTGGCATCAGAGACTACCCGTGTATCACGAAACAGTTTTGTTTTAGCAGGTCTGTTCAGTATTGTTTGGTTCATAATTATGCTCTCGCTTGGAGTTATTGGCCGAAGTATCGTCCCGGGAGTTGGCGATGAAGATAAAGTTTTACTAAATCTCGTTAAGGTAATAATGCCTGCTGAAGGCTATACGCTTCTTTTGGTAGTTTTAGTTTCGGTTATTATGTCCAGTCTTGATTCACTCCTGAATGCCGGCGCGGTAGCTTTTGCCGAAGATGTAGTTAGGCCGGTTGTTAGGCTTTCGGATAAAGCTGCTTTGAATGTTGGTAGGTGTGCAACTATTTTTATTGCGGCCGTTGCTGCTGTGTTAGCGGTTTTCGTTCCCAGCATAATAGCCGGTTTACTTATTTGCTACACCATCTGGGCCTCAGCAATTCTTCCTGCGCTAATAATTGGCCTGTGGGCCAAACGGCCACGCCCGCTCGCTGCAATCCTGTCAATGAGTGCCGGTGTCTTTGTTGCTATGATTGCTATAATATTTATGTTTCGTTTCCCCGATGAAATTGAGGTTATAATTATTCCGGGTCTTGTTGTGGCGGTTCTGGCTTATGCCATGGGACATTGGATAGGGACTGTTCAGAAGGAGCCTAAAGGATGAAAGTAATTGTCCTGATTTTTGTAGTAGTTTCAACACTATGTGTTGTTGGTAGCGGTGTTTGGGTTGCGATAGCGTTAGTGAAGTCTATTTCTACCAGACGAGATTTTGTACAGCACCGTACAAACGAGCAAAACAATGATTCACAGGTCAATGTCTAAAAGGCATCATCACGTATTAAGTATTTCGCATTCCTAAGATTGGGGCAGGAATTCAAGCAGTTTCTAATATTGCTAACTATTATCTCGCAGCGATTGGTCGATAGCTGCTGCCGCTTGACGCCCACTGTCAATTGCATTTACTACAAGTGAGGCCCCGCTTACGGTATCACCTGTTGCGAATACCCAGGGTTGGCTTGTCTGATAGTTATTGACTTGAACGTTACCGCGGTCGTCCAATTTTAGGTCAAGGTTTTTTGTCAGGCCCTCGTGAACGACGTGCACAAATCCCATCGCTAAAATCACAAGGTCTGCCTCAAGAACAAAGTCGGTGTTTGGTATTTCCTTTATTTTCCAGTTGTCGGCTTTTTTAATCCATTCAACTTCACAGCAGTGCAAGTGTCCCACTCTGGTTTCATAACCTGTAAAGTTTTTAGTCATAACTGCCCATCGTCGCTCACAACCTTCTTCATGTGATGAAGATGTACGCATAATTCTCGGCCACATCGGCCAGGGTGTATCCGGCGGGCGAGTCTCCGGAGGCTTGGGCAGGATTTCCAGTTGATGTATTTTTTTGGCCCCTTGGCGCCGCGCAGTTCCAACGCAGTCACTGCCTGTATCACCACCACCGATTACTACTACGACCTTGTCTTTTGCGGTTATGACACGGTAATCATCGGTTGGCTCGCCGGAACAAATCTTATTTTGCGGCGTTAAGAATTCCATTGCGAACATAATGTTTTCGTACCCTCTGCCGGGTATATTAAGGTCTCGTGGTTGTCCTGCACCCATAGCCAGGCAGACGCAGTCGAACATCTTCCGCAGATATCGTGCGGAAATATCCTCTCCGACATTCACACCTGTCTGAAACTCCACCCCTTCTGCTATCATCTGTTCTAACCTGCGGTCGATGATGTATTTTTCGAGCTTGAAATCCGGAATCCCATATCGCAACAGGCCTCCTACGCGCTCATCCTTTTCGAAAACAACCACGTCATGACCGGCTCGAGCTAACTGTTGCGCGGCCGCTAATCCTGCAGGTCCGGAACCTACAATTGCTATCCTTTTTCCTGTTTTTTCTGCCGCCGGCATCGGTTTGATCCAGCCTTGCTTGAAACCATGTTCGACTACCTGGAATTCTATATGCCTGATAAGCACAGGTTCATCATTGATAGCGAGTGTACACGAAGTCTCACAGGGGGCAGGGCACACTCGCCCGGTAATTTCTGGAAAATTATTAGTCGAATGAAGCATCTGACAGGCCTGTTGCCAGCGATCTTTGTATATAAGCTCATTTAAGTCGGGTATAGAGTTTTTAACTGGACAACCTGAGCCATGACAAAATGGTATTCCACAATCCATGCATCTGGCCGCCTGTTGACGGATTTCATCGGGTGTTAGCGGCAAATCCAAATCAGAAAAATCTTTGATTCGTTCTTGGACTGGACGATGCCCGACTTCCTGACGTTTATATTTAAGAAAACCTTTTATCTCACCCATAGCCGAATACCTCCTCGGTTGCCGGTGTTGTTTCCGTATCTCGATGCTCAGCCGCCCGCATTTTCTGGAGAGCTTTGCGATAATCTATGGGAACAACTTTCACAAACTTACCCACCATATCGGGCCAGCCATCTAAAATCTGCTGTGCCCGTTTGCTTTGTGTCCAGTTTAAATGGCGCTGAATTAAATCTTTTAGTAGCTCTTTGTCTTCCTGCTGCCAAACAGTTTCAAGCTCCACTAAATCGAGATTGCAGAGCGTATCAAAAAGTTGCATCTCATCGAGAACGTATGCAATACCGCCGCTCATGCCCGCGGCGAAGTTACAACCGGTTTGCCCAAGTACAATGACAAGCCCTCCGGTCATATACTCACAACCATGGTCGCCGAGACCTTCGACTACCGCCATAGCCCCACTGTTACGTACTGCAAATCGTTCACCTGCCATGCCGTTAATAAATACTTCTCCTCTGGTCGCACCGTAAAGCAGTGTGTTGCCTGCTATAATGTTCTCGTGGGCTTGGAAGGGAGAATTCTCAGGTGTCTTAACGATGATTCTGCCGCCGGAAAGACCTTTACCAAGATAATCATTGCTTTCACCGATAAGCTTCAGGGTTACACCGGGAGCTAAAAATGCGCCGAAGCTTTGACCCGCCGAACCATTAAAGACAATCTCCAGCATATCGTCAGGCAGGCCTTCAGGGCCATACTTTTGAACTATATGATTACTCAGTATAGTGCCTACTGTCCGGTTTGTATTGCGGATAGGCATTTCAATAATTGTTTTTTCTTTCTTTTCGATACCAGATTTCGCTTTTTTCAGAATCTGCCAGTCAATATGGTCATTTATCTTGCTCGGTTGCTGGCTGCTCAGGCGTATTTTACTTTCATCAGAAATATCCGGCTGATGAAAAATAGCGGAAAAATCTAATCCTTGGGCTTTGTAATGATTAATTGCATTACGAACACATAGCAGGTCTGTTCTGCCGACCATATCTTTGAATTTTTTGAATCCAAGCTGGGCCATAATCTGGCGAACTTCTTCGGCTACAAGGTACATGAATCTCTCGATATATTCAGGCTTACCTGCGAACCGTTTTCTAAGTTCCGGGTCCTGGGTGGCAATTCCGAATGTACATGCTCCCTCGTGACACTTACGTAATAAAGTGCAGCCAAGCGTTACGAGTGCGGCGGTTCCGAAACCAAACTGCTCGGCTCCAAGCAGTGCCGCTACGACAACGTCCCTGCCGGTTTTCATCTGACCGTCGGCCTGAAGTCTTATTCTGTCTCGCAGACCGTTCATTACGAGTACTTGCTGGGTTTCCGCCACTCCGAGTTCCCACGGACAGCCGGTATGTTTTATCGAAGATAATGGACTCGCGCCTGTCCCGCCATCGTGACCGCTTATAAGTACTTCATCGGCGTTACCTTTGGCAACGCCCGCAGCAATAGTGCCGACACCCACTTCGGCTACGAGTTTAACCGACACTTTCGCTCCCGGATTGCTGCACTTAAGGTCATAAATAAGTTGTGCCAAATCTTCAATAGAATATATATCATGATGTGGTGGCGGAGAAATTAATGTCACTCCGGGAGTCGAATATCTTAGCTTTGCGATTTCTTCGGTTACTTTATGCCCGGGCAACTGTCCGCCTTCTCCCGGCTTGGCACCTTGTGCTATCTTGATTTGCAGTTCTTTTGCATGTGCAAGATAGTTGATAGTAACACCAAACCTGGCACTGGCCACCTGTTTAATGGCGCAGTTTTTGGAATCACCGTTGGGTTCGGCTATATATCGTGCAGGG
>JASFMF010000073.1:0-7299 GCA_050117705.1 Phycisphaerales bacterium | reverse complement strand
TGACGTGGATACAATTGCCAGCGCTAATACAGGCGTATTCGCTAATACGGCCGAGGATAGCCCGGACCACATAATAAACACTGATGGCAACCAGCTGGCTTTTCTTGCCACTGAAACGGGTAATGGTTTCGAGCAGGACCTGGAAGCCACGTATCAAATCGGTTATAACTATCGGCTTACTGTTGCTGTGGGCGTGTCATATAGATTCCCACCATCTGCGGAATCACCAGCCGACGATCTCGAATTAGTTCTCTACTATCGCGATGGGGACGAAGTAGTGGATATCGTACGCCAGACAGTAAGGGCTTTGTCATGGTCGCAAATACTACAGGATTTCTCTGTTTATCTGCCGACAGCAAGCTCGGATGATGCCTGGGCGGACAAGAACATCGGAGTGGCCCTGCGTTCAGCCGGGCTGCCGGGAGGATACTGGGACCTGGATAACGTACGCCTTGCCGAATCGTTAGCTGAGCCGGATTAATTATTGAAGCTCAAGGATTGATTATTTAGAGAAAGCCGGACATAGTGAACGACGAATCCTATGTCCGAGCAATGAGATGAATAAGTTAAGTTATCCATCGAAAGTTAATGACAGCCGAGGTTCCGGTTTTAGTCTTATCGAACTTCTGGTGGTAATATCTATTTTAAGCCTGTTAATAGCGATACTGTTGCCGGCACTAACTCAGGCCAGGCACCAGATGCGCCGAACAGCCTGTGCATCGAACCTTCGCCAAGTGGGAGTAGCAATCCATTTATATGCCCAGGATTATGAGGATACGATCCCCTTCGGGCCGGAGGGTCGGCCAATCACCGGCTCGAATTTTTATACGGTTACCGGTAATGTTACAAGCCTTTTGTCTCTGGAAAACGGCGATCCGGTCGGTTTGGGGCTTCTGTTAAAAGATTATCTCGCTCATCAGCCCACAGTCCTGTTCTGCCCGGGTGCAGACCAGCCATCGGAGGCCAAAGAGCAATTATCCAGAGTTGGAGAAAGCCAGACACAAAGCGATTTCTACTACCGGCATGCATCTGTGGCCCTGCTCAGCGGTACACCGGAAGCATTCTACACCAAACTCAGCGACCTTGGCCGAAATGACAAAGGACGGCTCAGGTCCGCCTTAGTAACCGATGTACAGTTTCTGGCGCATCCATCGCTGGCGCCGTTTCAGGTAAAAACCCGAACGAGCCATCAGCAAGCGTCCAGCAACATTCTTTTTGCTGCAGGACACGTAAATAATATTTCTAATCGGGATGACAAGTTAACAGTGGACGTTGGTACGGCTCCATACGATGCGCTCGAGAAAATCCTTGATATGTTCAAACTGGCTGATGATTACCGTTGAAAAGATAGCGGGATTGTCTGATTTGTATGTAATTATATTGAAAATTATCTCGTCGAGATTTATTAATGGCTATAAAGGCAGTTGACGTAGTGCTGTTGCCTTCGGAACAGATGGAGGACAAGGCAATCAAAGCAAACAGGGAGTTGCTGAAGCAATGCCCGAATAAAATTGTCTTGGACAAAAAGAACTGCCTGCCACACATTTCCCTGGCTATGGGGTGTATCGACGAAGGAAATATTGCCGATATCGAGAAATCACTGGAAGCGGTTGCAAAACAATACTCTTTACCTGAGTTAAACGTAATTGGCCCGCATACTGAAACAAATTCAGCCGGTGAGAAAGTAACAGCTCTACAGATAGAAAGAACAGATTTGCTTCAATCACTTCATGAGCATATTATGCATAAACTTGTGCCTTATATTAGCTATGATGTAAAAGCGGATATGTTGTTTTCCTCGTCAGATGTCAACAAATCAACTTTGCTCTGGATTAAGAATTATCCTGACGAATCAAGCTTCGAGAACTTTTTCCCACACATAACACTTGGTTACGGGCAAATAAGCAATTTTTCGTTCCCGGCTAAATTTTCTGTTTCAAAACTTGCGTTATGTCACTTAGGAAATCACTGCACATGCAGAGAAATTCTCGTATCGGTGAAACTATAAAACTATGTATCAAATATAAGATTATTTCCGAGTTGTTATTCGGAGCCTAACAGGCTTTAATAACGTTTATTTTTTAGGAGCTGTTGGAAATGAAAATGAAACGTCGTGAATTTTTAGCCAGGTCTATCGCAGGGGTGGGCGGGCTCATATTAGGGTCGGAGTGTATTGGTGCTGAAAGCCAAAAACCTACAATTTATAATCCATACGAGACTGTGCCGTTAGGAAAAACAGGGATTAAGGTATCCCGTGTAGGTCTTGGGACCGGAATGCACGGCAGCAACAGGCAGTCGAATCATACCCGTATGGGTACAGAGAAGTTCGATACGCTGGCGATGAGGTGCTATGAACGTGGCGTTAGACTGTTCGATGTAGCAGACTTATACGGGACACATCCGTATCTGGCCGGTGCATTAAAAAATATGAAACGCAAAGACTATGTAATTGTAAGCAAGATTTGGTTTCGCCGTGGAGGTCTTCCCGAAAATGAACGGCCCAGCCCGAATATAGTGGTAGAGCGCTTCCTGAAGGAGCTGAAGACTGATTACATCGATTTGATTCTACTGCATTGCGTTACATCAGGCACATGGCCGGAGCAACTGAGCGAACAAATGAACACTCTGGAGAAACTTAAGAAAAAAGGCATGGTACGCGCTCATGGTGTGTCATGTCATTCACTGGCGGCCTTAAAGGCATGTATAAAGGAATCATGGGTGGATTCAGTGCATGCCCGTCTGAATCCTTATGCGGTTAGTATGGACGTTAGGACAATCGAGGAGATACCTAAAGTCGAATCAGTTGTCAAAACTCTACGAAAACAAGGCAAGGGCGTAGTCGGCATGAAAATAATAGGCCAAGGAGACTTCCGCTACAGCGATGAGAAACGCAATACTTCCATTAAATACGCGCTGGAGTCGGGGTGTATGGACGCTATGGTAGTCGGTTTCGAGAAAATCGAAGAGGTTGACGACTTTGCGGCACGCGTACGAAAAGTTTCCGCCGGCAAAGGTCTGAGCCGGCTGCTTTCTTTCCAACAGGCTAATGTAGCTTAATATAAAGGATTAATCGTTGATATTTAACCGCTGAATGCCCACCTAATTCCAACATCTTTATGTTTTGGATTTTACAAAGGCGAGTATCTGAACAGCCCAACTACAAGTCCGAAAACAGATAAAAATCGGTACTCACTAACAGGATTCAATGTATCCCCCGAAACAGGTGTCAACAGCCGTAAAACTGATAATGGATTGTTTATAGGGCCACACAGAATCAATCCTTTTTATATTTCTTTACTCTTAAAGCTCCCCTTTTATTAAGCCGAATCTGGGGTATATCCGTTGATTCACTTTACAATCTTAGTGAGCAAATCGGTGTAAATATTGAGGGGGAATTTCAATAGACTATAAAAACGAGTAATCGTGGACGATAAACAACGACATAGAAGAATACGCCTGCTAATAAAAAAACTTAACAAAAAACGTAAAAAGCAGGCGAAAAAAATAGATATACTCTGCAATGATTTCATAGCAGCGCAGAGAGATTTCATCAAAAGCTTAAAAACAATAAGTTCCATAGCGAATTTTTACGAATCAATCATCGGCATAACAGACTTACATAATCTTCTATATACTACTACACAGTTGATTCAAGAGGAAAACGCCGATATCAATACTACCTTCTTTCTGCGTCAATCAGACAGCTTTGAATTGTATATATTCGAAAGCGAACAGCCTTTGGGCCTCGAGAAGCAACATATTGAAAGTTGTTTTAATGTCGAGCTTATGGAAAACATCTGCAAATCAAATAAAGTTTGTACACTCGATGATATGTTTGCGATGGGCCTGCAAGGCAACTTAATGGGATTAAATAAAGTATCATGCACTACAATTCCTTTGTGCCTGCAAGGTTCATCATTAGGCTTTATATTGGTTTGCCGCTCATCAGAAAATCAACTGACCACTGAAGAAATAAGTAATATTTCGACCATAACCTATGGGCTTTCACGCGCAATACAATTTTGCCAGACCCTTTTACGTTCTGCAGAGTAAAAAAATCAAAAATGTGTTACGAAATTATCGGTCTTGAATTTATTTTAAAGCCGAGAGCAAGCCTACTCTATAATCCATAAGTATGTAAGATACAACCAGATAACGCCTTTTTTTATAGCTCACAGAAAAAATATAAAAAAGAAGTTATATACCCTATTTGGTAAGTCGATAAGCGTTATTGTACCGCTTTAGATACGTTGGTACATAACTTGAAACAGTATTTAACCAAGGAAAATTTGGAAAACAATTATTTTATTTTAGGAGAAATTTAAAATGGCAAAATCATCAGCTAAAGGAAAAACTGGAGCCAAGGCGAAGAAGAAAAGACCTGCCTCAAAAGCAAAAGCCAAGGCACCTAAAAAGAGCGCAGCCGCGAAAAAACGCTCAACAGCCAAAAAGAGAAGTGCCAGCCCGAAGGCAAAGGCAACCAAAAAGAGCACAGTTTCGAAGAAACGCTCAACAGCCAAAAAGAGAAGTGCCAGCCCGAAGGCAAAGGCAACCAAAAAGAGCACAGTTTCGAAGAAACGCTCAACAGCCAAAAAGAGAAGTGCCAGCCCGAAGGCAAAGGCAACCAAAAAGAGCACAGTTTCGAAGAAACGCTCAACAGCCAAGAGACGTACAAGCCCGAAGGCAAAGGCAGCTCAAAAGAGCACACCTAAGAAACGCAGAACCGCTAAAAGACGCGTAAGCCCGAAGGCAAAGGCAACTCAAAAGAGCGCGCCTAAGAAACGCAGAACCGCTAAAAGACGTGTAAGCACGAAGGCACAGGCAGCTCCAAAGAGCCCGACCAAAAGACGCCGGACCGCTAAAAAGCATGTAAGTCCGGAAGCACAGGCACCCCCCAAGAAACGCAGAACTGCTAAAAAAAGACGTAGCCCGGTAACGTCAAAGGGTGATTTTGATTTCAACGCCTGGTTGTTGCCTACTTTATCCCTGGAACAGTGGGAACCCAGTGGCCAGGAAGAAGTTGGAGTTAAGGACAAAATCCAAGGCTCTACCCGCTATGCCTGGATCGGTGCGGGTCAGTGTGGTGGAAGATTGGTAAAGTCTTTCCAAGATTTGGGTTACAGGAAGGTACTGGCAGTGAATACGACCAGCAACGACCTGGCTGAACTCCGTATTCCCAACACTCAGAAGTTCCTGATGGACATAGGCGAAAAGGGTGCCGGCAAGGATATGGAAAGAGGCAAAGAAGCCGTTCAGCGGTATCAGCAAGAGATCCTGCACCTTACCAGGAAGACATTCGGTTCTCAAGTTGATCATATTATGGTTTGCTTCGGAGCAGGCGGCGGTACAGGTAGTGGAAGTGTTCTGGGACTGATTGAAATCGCCAAAAGATATGCACGGTATATTGGAGTGAGCGACCCGAATAAGGCCGTAGGTGTAATTATGACATTACCCACAGTAGGTGAAGCCAGCTCGCCAATAATCGCTGAAAACGCCTACAAAGTAGCCTGGGAATTAGGTCAAATGGCTGCGGCAGGGAAAATATCACCCCTTATTATTGCGGACAACGACAAAATTAACAAGATGTATCCGGGAATGACAGTTAAGTCATTCTGGCCCAGCATAAACAACACCGTGGCAAGCCTGTTTGATATCTTCAACAAGCTCAGCGCCATGAGCAGCCCATATACTGCATTCGATTCCGTGGATTACCGCAGCGTCATGCAGTCTGGTGGATGCGCGATAATGGGTCTGTCCAAAGTAACCAAATTCGGTGATAAGTTCGCATTATCAGAAGCAATGAAGAGGAATCTTGAGAAAACACTGCTTGCAGGCGGATTCGACTTATCGACAGCCAAACTGGCCGGCTGCGTAGCCGTCGGCGGGAAAAAGCTGATGTCCAGCGTCAAAGGCTTGAAGGACAACATCGACTACGCATTCGACATTTTGACGGAGATAACCGGTAAAGCTACCATCCATCGAGGAATATATGAAGACAACAAAGATTCACTAAGAGTGTACACGATTATCGGTGGCCTTAGCAGCCCGGCTAAACGGCTGGAAGAACTCAGAAGCCATATGACCGTTGAAGTTCGTTAATTAGGCGAGATTAAGTACCTCGCGAATGAATGATTTCGATATTCGCCGGGTGTGCTGCTGACTTTCTCTGTGAGACTGGACGCGGCATACCCGGCGAATTCATTTTAAATTACAACGCATTCAATGAACAGCTCACATAATTTATACAGCTTAAATTCAATAAAAGTACGGCTTAATTTGCTTGCAATATCATTTTTTTCTGCTAAATTTAAGCACAATGATATTCAGGTTTTGTGCTTTACGGGCAGGTAGCTCAGTTGGTAGAGCAACGGACTGAAAATCCGTGTGTCGGTGGTTCAAATCCACTCCTGCCCATTTCTTGTACATTCTATCCAGCAGCTATAGATGCTGGCCTCTGTGGTTTTAAGGTAAAATTCCCGTGTATGAGCGCCTAAGCATTTATTTGTTTGCAATAAAGCTAATCTATGGCACTTCAGAAGAGTCGTCGTAGCCCGGTGAGCCACCGACGGCAGCGCTTGGCCGCCAGTTGGTCTCATCATCATAATCGTTTACATCAGCATTTACGGGGTCTTCGACTGTAAGCGAAAAGCCAAGGCCATCAGTGGTGTCATACCAATTGTCCCTATATCGGAATGTATGAATGGTCTGATTGACAGCATCTACAAGCCTGATTCTTTCGCCTGCATTATCAAGCGAGCCGGTGTATTGGCCTGCGATAAGGCCTGAAAACGCTGGATATTTATCTAAAAAGGCAGACTCGTCTTTTACTACCAAAACGTACCGGCCCGGTGTAAGTTCTATATCACCGAAGGTAAAGTCGATGCCATTGGTAAATTTTACCAGATTAAGGTTTATCGTTTCTGTCCCAATGTTCGTGAGTTCTATATATTCAGTGTTTGGGTCATTCGGCCGGCCTGTATCGAGCGGATGGTACATAATTTCAGTAATGCGAAGATTTTCTTTGACCGGCCCGGCTGCAAAAACCGCCTCATTGAGAGGGGACAAGTTATAACCAGACAGCACTCTTGCCTTTATGTGCGTGGACTTGTTTATTGTAATCGGCCCGGTGTATTCAATTCCGCTATCCGAAACGCCGGGACTGGTTCCACCGGTGAGATGACCGGCTGCCAATTCTGCGGAGATGATGAAATCAGAGCTTGTCAGAGAAACATTCAAGCCATGGATTGCCAATATATTTTGACCCTCTCGAAGAAGGTTTGTCCTATCTGATATATCGAA
>JASFMF010000072.1:0-7301 GCA_050117705.1 Phycisphaerales bacterium | reverse complement strand
GGAGTGAATTATGAAAAAAATATCAATCGGCTCATGGGCATATACAATCGGCCCATACGCAGAGAATCCGGTACCCTGGGAACAGGTCATAACAAAGCTCGCAGAACTGAGTTTCGAAGGTGTAGAGTTGGGTGGCTTTCCACCACATCCGAACCCGGACAATATGCAGGATAAAGAACAACGCCAGGCATGTAAGAAGCAACTTGATGAATCAGGACTTGGATGGTCTGGCCTGGCCGCCGACCTCTGGAGTCAGCATCTTATTGATACGGATGACAACTCGGGGTATATCGAATGTTTCCGGAAGAATTTGCAATTTTGCGCCGACCTTGGAATTCCCGCTATTCGAGTCGATGCAGTTCAGCCGCCAACCATCTTTGACGAAGTTGATGCCGATACCGCACGGAAGCGAGCAGTAGAAACATGGAAGATTTGCGCGGCTGAAGCCGCAGATGCAGGCATCCGGTTAACGTGGGAATTCGAACCCGGCTTCGCATTCAATAAGCCCTCCGATATTGTGAGAATCGTTGAAGAGGTTAATCACGACAATTTCGGAGTTATGTTCGATACATGTCACGGTTATATGGTTTCCAGCACAGGTGCACGCCAGCCGGGTGAACAGGAGATTTTAGCGGGTGGTGTTGTTGAACTGGCACAGAAACTTTGCGGCAAAATCAATCATGTTCACCTGATAGATTCCGATGGCACACTGCATGATGATGAAACATCAACGCATGCGCCTTTCGGTCATGGAAAGATAGATTTCGACGAACTGCTGTCTGAATTAGCTAAGAATGATATGGGACATGACTGGTGGACAATCGATTTATGTTTCTGGCAAGATGCATGGGCAGTGACAGAGCAATGTAAAAAAGCAGTGGACGAGCTTAATAAAAAATATGGATAAGAGGTCTTGCGTTTTGGACATGTCTTTATCAGGAGTGTACTTATGAAAAAGAAATTGAATGTGGGTCTTATTGGTTACGGCTTTATGGGCCGGACACACTCCAACGCCTATTGCAAAGTCAATCATTTCTTTGATTTATCTTATGAGCCGGTTCTACAAGTTGTATGCGGGCGGGAAGAAAACAAAGTCAAAGCTTTTTCAGGACAGTGGGGATACCAATCGTACACTACCGACTGGCACAAGGTCATTGAGGATGATAAAGTTGACCTTGTGGATATCTGTGTACCCAATAATATACATGCCGAAATTGCCATTGCAGCCGCTAAAGCAGGCAAGGCCATTTGTTGCGAGAAACCGCTTGCACTAAACGTCTCCCAAGCCGAGCAGATGGTCAAGGCGGTGGAGGATGCAGGTGTGCCCAACCTCGTATCATTCAACTATCGCCGCGTGCCCGCGGTGACATTAGCCAAGCAACTCATTGATGAGGGCCGGCTCGGACGGATTTTTCACTATCGCGCAAACTTCCTGCAGGACTGGACCATATCGGCAGATGTGCCCCAGGGCGGGATGGCTACATGGCGACTGGACGTCAAGGCTGCCGGTTCAGGTGTTACCGGCGACCTGCTGGCGCATTGTATCGACACTGCCATGTGGCAGAATGGGCCCATTACTAACGTTTGTGCAATGACAGAGACCTTTGTCAAAAAACGCAAGCACACCGAAACGGGCAAGATTGAGCCGGTGGGTATCGATGATGCCTGCACTTTTCTCTGCCGGTTTGACAACGGTTCGTTAGGTAATTTCGAGTCCACCCGCTATGCTCGCGGGCACAAGGCACTCTATACCTTTGAGATTAACGGAGAAAAAGCATCCATCGCCTGGGACCTGCACGATTTACACCGGCTTAGTTACTTCGATCACAGCGACGAATCGATTGTTAGGGGCTGGCGGTCGGTACACGTTACAGACGGTGATATGCCTTATATGGACAAATGGTGGGTGCCGGGGCTCCAGATTGGATATGAGCATACGTTTGTTCACCAAGTGGCCGACTTCCTCGATAATCTGTCTCAAGGCAAGCCCACTTCGCCGAATTTCCGCAACGCCCTTGCGACACAGTATGTCTGTGACGCAGTACTAACATCGGCGAAAAATAAAAAATGGGAAGCAGTTAAAAAACCTTAGACATAAAAGCTTAAACAGATAATTTATAATTTTACTCTTATGCAATTGAAGTAAGGAGAATTTATGTCCTCTAAAGCTATTGCAAATAAAGCACTCGAACAAGGAAAAGGAATCGTAAGATTGGCTCCGAACTGGGTGCCGCGTTCTTTTTGTGTTCCGGGCCGGCGAATCAAGTTACACCCGGATGACTATTACAATCTGGGCGGTGAACGTGGTGGTATCGATGAGCGGTGGTTTGCATCAACTACGCCAGCGGATAACGGCCCTTTGACTTCTCCCAATGAGGGTTTGAGTTTTATCGTCTTCGAGGATAACGGAAAAACAGAAAAAGTCCTTCTAAAAGATGCAATCGATGAACTCAAAGATGAAATCATCGGTGAAAGGCTTTGGAATGAACACAAGCGGTGGCCGATGTATTCCAAATTCTTCGACAATAAAGGGGCTTTGCCCCACCACATTCATCATCGCGATGAACATGCGAAATTGACGGGGCAGTTAGGCAAGCCGGAGGCGTATTACTTCCCACCGCAGGCAAACAATTACGGAGGCGATTTCCCTTACACCTTCTTCGGTCTTAAGCCCGGCGTAACAAAAGAACAAGTTCGCCAGGCTCTTATCGACTTTGAGAAAGGTGATAATAAAATCACAGACTTGTCAGTCGCCTATCGGCTGGAGGTCGGAACCGGCTGGGACGTTCCGCCGGGAGTTTTGCACGCACCCGGAAGCCTTTGCACTTACGAACCTCAAAAAGCATCAGACGTCTTCGCTATGTACGAATCGCTCCCGCACAATCAGGTCGTTCCTAAAGAACTGCTTTGGAAAGATACCCCTGAAAATAAAATGGGTGAAGTTGACCATTTGCTAGAAGTAATTGACTGGGACCTGAATGTTGACCCTGATTTTGCGGAACATCGATTTATGAAACCTAAACCGGTTAGACCAATCAAAGAGATGGAGACTGAGGGTTACATTGAAAACTGGATTTGCTATAAATCAACGGCCTTTAGTGCCAAAGAGCTTACAGTGTTGCCGGGCCGAACGGTCACTATCAAGGACAACGCAGCTTACGGATTTATCACTATGCAGGGTCACGGTACGATGGGACCGTGGGATATAGAGACTCCGGCATTAATCAGATACGGCCAGTTAACTTATGATGAATTCTTCGTGAGTGAAAAGGCAGCAAAAGAGAGAGTGAAAATAACTAATCCTTCAAAAACCGACCCAATCGTTCTACTCAAGCACTTTGGGCCGGATAACCCGGATTTAATTATCGAATAAGGATAACAGCTTTTTTAAGATTCCTGGGAATTTAATACTGCAGGGCCGGTATCGTCCTGGTATTTTTTGCGAAGATATCTCAATTCAATCGTCAACACTTTCACAATCTTGGCATAAGCCGGGTCGCTGTAGAGATTCTTCATTTCTTTAGGGTCTTTTTCCAAATCATATAATTCCCACTCGTCGATATCATGGTAGAAGTGTATGAGTTTGTAACGATTAGTCCGTACCCCATAGTGACGTTTTACACTATGGACGGCGGGATATTCATAGTAATGGTAATACATCGACGCACGCCAATCCTGAGACATTTTGCCCTGTAGTATCTTGCGTATTGACTGTCCCTGCATATCATCAGGGGCGGGAACGCCGGCAAAATCCAGAAACGTCGGAGCAAAATCCAAATTCAGAACGATATAATCGCTCGTCGAGCTGGCTTTAATCTCTTTCGGATAACGCACCAGCAGCGGCATACGCAGCGATTCTTCATACATAAAACGCTTATCGAACCAGCCATGGTCACCCAAGTAAAAACCCTGGTCGGACGTGTAAACTACTACAGTATTTTCAGTCAAACCCGACTCATCAAGATAATCCAGTACTCTGCCAACGTTTTCATCAACCGAAGCTATACATCGCAGGTAGTCTTTTATGTATCTTTGATATTTCCAGTGAACCAGGTCTCTACCCTGTAGATTCACCTTGCGGAAAGCTTCGTTTTTAGGTTCGTATGCTTCATTCCAGAGCTTTCCCTGTTCGGCGGTGAGATTTCTCGGAGCTACGAACTTGAGGTCTCTATCATTCATCGTCTTTTCGATGCTCATATCCTGTTCCTTAGCCGCCCTTCCACGATTGGAGTAGTCGTCGAAAAGGTTTTCGGGCTCCGGTATATGTACACCATCATACATTGTAAGATGTTTAGGACCCGGCTCCCATTCTCGGTGTGGAGCCTTGTGATGATACATAAGACAGAACGGTTTTTTTTCGGTGCGCCTTTTAAGCCATTCAAGGGCATGGTCGGTGATAATATCAGTGGTATATCCCGTATATTTTTTCCTCTCGCCCATTTCCCTCATCACAGGATTATAGTATGTCCCCTGCCCTAGGAGAACATTCCAATAGTCAAAGCCGGTAGGATTGGTTTTAAGATGCCATTTGCCGATAATGGCGGTCTCATAACCGGCCATTTGCAGCAGTTTGGGGAAAGTCTGCTGGCCGCCATCGAATTTCTGTCGATTATCAGTGACACCGTTGATGTGGCTATATTTGCCGGTCAGAATTACCGCCCGGCATGGAGCGCAGATTGAATTAGTACAGAAGCTGTTATTGAAAAGCATACCCTCGTTAGCAAGCCGGTCGAGATTGGGTGTTTTGTTGATTTCACTTCCATAACAGCTTAAGGCATGGGAGGCATGGTCATCCGTCATAATGAAAATTATGTTCGGCCGGCTACTTTCAGTTTCTGCCATTTCACCCATACTGCTGCAACTCGACAGAAATGATAAAGTTGATACGGAACCAGCCATAAGACCGAATGTCTTTAGAAATTCTCTCCTTGTCTGCCTTTCCATTTTGGCTCCTTTACGCTTTTTTAACTATATTAAAAGTTAAATCCTGAGTTATAATAAAAAACGATAAAGGTTTCGTCCAACGAATTGATATTTTTATTGAAAACTGTCATATACTGGTATAATACGGAATAAAAGGATGTGTCGCTTTTGACTTTTGCAGCTTGAACATTGTCTATACCGAATATATTCATAAACAGGGATGTTTTAAGTTGGTTCGGCTCAGGAAAAATCTCGGTTCACTTGATGTTTTTGCCGTAGCTGCAGGAGCAATGATAAGCTCAGGCCTGTTCATTCTGCCCGCTATAGCTTTTGCAAAGGCCGGTCCTGCTGTTATCTTATCGTATCTTTTCGCATCGTTAATAATGATTCCCAGCGTTCTCAGTAGTGCCGAACTGGCTACTGCAATGCCAAGAGCCGGCGGAACATATTTTTTTGTCGAACGGAGTTTAGGCCCGATTTGGGGGTTGTTCAGTGGATTAGCGGGTTGGTTTTCCTTAGCATTAAAAAGCGCATTTGCTGTTGTTGGAATGGCTGTTCTCATCGAGATTGTTCTGCAAATGGTTTTTCGCACACAACTCGAGCGCTGGCATCTCAAAGCCATTGGAGTCCTTTGCTGTATCGGATTTACAGCACTTAATATTATAAGCGTCAAAAAGACAAGCAGATTTCAGGTTTTGCTTGTCGGTATATTATTAGCGATACTGGCTTTATTCTTAATCTTCGGTACCAGAGCTATTCAGGCTGCGAGATATACAGGATTCCTACAAAAGGGCTGGTCCGCGGTGTTTGTTACTGCTGGTCTGGTTTTTATTAGCTTTGGCGGTCTGACAAAAGTTGCGAGTATTGCAGAGGAAGTAAAACACCCCGGTAGAAATCTGCCGCTTGGTATGGTTATGGCATGGTTTGTCGTAACAGCGTTCTATATTGGTGTAATAGTAATTACCGTAGGAATTGTGGATGGTCCGGAACTGATTGATAACTACGCACCGATATCACTGGCGGCGAGTAAATTTATGGGATTGCCGGGTTTTATAGTCCTGAGCATTGCCGCAATAGCAGCTTTTATAACCACAGCAAACGGGGGCATACTGGCTGCATCAAGATCACCTATGGCTATGAGCAGAGACCAACTATTGCCATCAATACTGGGCAGAGTCAACGAGCGATTCAAAACACCTCATATAAGCATAATTTGTACATGCACCTTTATGATTGCGGCCATTGTTTTTCTTGAAATGGAAGTTCTGGTTAAAACAGCATCTACGTTAATGATAATTCTCTTTATCCTCGTCAACGCCAGTGTCATCATAATGCGTGAGAGCAGGATACAAAGCTATCGGCCGAAGTTTAAATCGCCGTTATATCCTTATATTCATATTGCAGCCATTATTATTTACAGCGTATTAATAATCGATATGGGGACAATACCTTTATTGATTACCATCGGGTTTGTCGGTCTGAGCACAGCCTGGTTCTGGCTCTATGTTTACAGACGAGTTAGCAGGGCATCGGCGGTTATGCATGTAGTAGAACGAGTTACCGACAGAGAGCTTAAAACTGTTACCCTCGAAAATGAGCTTCGGGATATTCTACTTGAACGGGACAATATCATCGAAGACAGATTCGATAAGCTCATCAGAGAATGTGAAATTCTGGATGTCCAAGGTGAAGAAAAGGCCGAAAAAATCTTTCGACAGATTTCGACTATTTTAGCCAAAAGGTTAGATACAAATGAATACGTGCTTTTCGAAAAATTTCTCCATCGTGAAGCTGAGGGCGGAACTGTAATTCAGCCGGGCTTTGCTATACCGCATATAATAGTAGAGGGCGAACATAAATTTAATATTTTACTAGTCCGGGCCCGCGATGGTATAAACTTTCCACATGCCCCGGACTTGGTCAGGATAATGTTTGTTCTGGCCGGCAGCAAAGATGAGCGTAATTATCACCTTCGGGCTTTGATGGCTATAGCTCAAATCGCACAGGAGAAAAATTTCGAACAGAGATGGCTTGATGCCAGAGACATTCAGGGTCTGAGAAATCTAACACTTCTATCTAAAAGAGAAAGAGACAAAAAGCCATAACTTTCCCGCCAAATCTGCTCTGCTATAACTTTTACAACATTCAAATTAATACCTTAATATATGACATTATTGCCAGCGGGAAACAATTATCGCTAAAGTCGCTTTTAAACATCGCTTCAAAAAAGTGCTGCTATCCTATAGAAAGAATTCAAAAATGGCCATCATTAAGGTAGAATAATTCAATGAAGATAATTGCAGATGCCAATATTCCATTTGTGCAGGAATGTTTTTCTTCCATCGGCGATGTCCAGGTTGTAGGCGGCCGGGAGATAA
>JASFMF010000071.1:0-7349 GCA_050117705.1 Phycisphaerales bacterium | reverse complement strand
TCCAGACTGTAATGTTTGCAGACTTCGAAGTGCCGGGAACGATAGAAACTTGGCGGATTGTTTTCCGCTCCGTCGACAACTCCCTGCTGTAGAGAAGTGTACAACTCGCCCCAGGCGATGGGTGTCGGAGATGCGCCTAAGGATTCTATCATTTGCATTGCGGTTTTACTTTCCTGAACTCTTATTTTCATTCCATCAAGGTCTGCCGGGGTGAGAATCTGCCTGGCCTTGGTGTAAAAGCTTCTGCTTCCGGCATCGTAGTAGCAAAGCCCTTTGAGGCCTTTGCTTTCGCCAGCCTGCAATAGTTTCTTTCCGACAGGTCCCTCAAGGACATTCCAGAGTTGATTGCTGTCTCTGAAAAGGTAGGGTACACCAAAAACACTCATTGAAGGGACAAAACTCTCCAAAGGTGATGTAGAGACTTTTGTCATATCGAGCGAGCCCATCTGGACCTGTTCTATCATTTCACGTTCGGAGCCGAACTGCTCGCCGGGATATATCTGTAAAATTACTTTCCCGGCCGATTTTTCCTTAAGCTTTTCCCCCATAAAAATCATTGCCTTGTGAACCGGATGTTCCACATCGAGTGAATGCCCGATTTTCAGGGTAGTAACGTCACTCTTCTTGCCACATCCAAAAAGGCCGAAAATAAAAATAGTTGCTATGATTAGAGAAGCTATTCTACGTGTCATAGTTAACTCCTAATTAGTAATTAGAATAATTTTCTGCAGGATTTAGCAGCACAACCAGTTATTTACATCGTATTATTACTTTGAGGCTACATAGTAACAGAAAACATTAGCTTGTAAATTGAAAATTAAAAAACCCCGCAGCGCATCCGTTCGCTACGGGGCAATGAAAAAGACCAAATTTTTTTCCTTCTGTGTAGTTTAAATTTCAACTGATGTTAAGTAGGTATCCCTGCATTTTAATACCGACGCCATTATAGTCTGGCGTAGGAACATATCAATTGTCCTTTTCTTTGCGCGATTCTTCAGCTACCCTGTCCAGCTTCTTCATTTGCTTCTCGAGTTTTTTCGGTATTCTTACTTCCACACCGAGCCGGCCTAATTCGCCGGCAACCTCCGGTTGCAGAGGGTCAAGCTGAAAACTGCGCTTTAAGTATTCTTCCGCCCTGACCTTATCTTTCTTGCTCAGATAATAGTAACCAATCTGCCTGTGAACTTTGGCGGAATTCGGTGCGAGAGAAAGAGCCTGCTGATAGCATGCCATTGCGTAATCATCGAGGAGCTGCTTCTGGAAAGCAAATCCAAGACGGAAAGACCCTTCTGCTACGCTGGTAACCTGATTCATATATATATCCGCGTAAGTTTTGGCTTTTGCGGTTTCCCCGCTATCAAGAAACACCTTCACCATTGCCGCCTGGGCCTTTCTGAGAGTTGGATTAAAACTCAGAGCCGCGTTATAATGATATTCCGCTTTTATCCACAATTTGTCGGCTTGGTATAATTGACCTAATTTGAAATGCACATCAGGATTTTCAAATTTGCGGTCAAGCTCTCTGAGTAAGGCAGCCTTCTCCTGATCTGAGGGTACATTTTTTATCTGACTTGAACTGGTTGTGTTAATTTTCTGCCTATTGCATCCGATAAGTAACGTTGCGCAAAAGAAAAGAAAGGTAAATGTAAAAAGCCAAACAAAATCAAGCCAAAAAACCAAGCTTCCTGCTTCAAATTTTTTGCTTATGACTTTTTTTGTCATTCTAATCTCCCTCAAAAAAACGTCCCACCAAAAAGGCAAGCCATTGAAGGCTTGGAACACTGCAATTTTGCCACGCATTCAAAGGCTTTGCAAGAAAAAATTTCGACAAAAACAAAGAAAATATTTTTTCATAATTTGTTGGCTTATTTGGAAGTGAGGCTCGTATATCTTAAAATGTTTGTAATAAAATGAGTCAGCAGGGCGACTAATATAGCAACGGCGGCTATTTAAAAGCAAATTTGCCCGCTCCGTTAAAATCTTAGCTAAAAATAGGGGCAAAAAAGAAAGTTTTTAAAATAAGGCACCCAAGTGGTTGACTGGCAGATAATTATCGATAGACACGGCCGGACTGTCTGGCAAACCGCCTATAGGCTGCTGGGTAATCATGTGGATGCCGCCGATTGTTTCCAGGAAACATTTGTTTGTGCTCTTGAGCTTTCCCAGCGTCAGCGAATACGGAATTTTTCGGCGCTGTTGGTACGGCTGGCGACCGCACGTGCAATAGACCAGCTTCGCCGAAAAATGAGGCGTTCTTATTCGAATGCCAGTGCCGTTGAAGCTGAATGGAATGCTGTGCCAAGTGCAAATCCGGGCCCGGTTCAAGTGGCACAGCAACGAGAGTTAACTGACAGGTTGCGCTGGCTACTAACTGAATTGCCGTCACAGGAAGCGCAGGTCTTTTGCCTGCGATATTTAAATGATATGAGTTACCGGCAAATTGCCAAGTCTCTGGGTATTACAACAAATGCCGCCGGTGTGATGCTGCACCGCGCCAGAGCAAAACTTTGGGATTCTTTCGAGTTGTCACCGAAAGAATAAAGTGAGGTCGTATTATGAAAGAAGATAAAAGTGACTTTGAAAAATCTGTAGAAGCTCTCAGGAACCAGTCAGTTCCGTCCGGTCCATCACGGGAACTGGTCGATGAGACCATTAAAAAGTTAATCGAAACTTCGAAGCAACCGAACACAGTGAAGCTCCATGAACAACATTGGTTCATAGAAAGGCTCAAAGGTGCAAATAGTTTCAGTAAAGTCGCCGCCGCAGCGGTGCTGTTAATTGTTGCAAGTTTTGCGGCAGGGCGGCTTTCGAGTCCCCGACAACCGGATATGGCGCAGATTCAGGCTGCTCTGGAACCTGCTATTCGCGAGCAGCTTCTTGATGAAATGAAGCAGTATTTGCAATTAGGCCTGACGAACTGTTATGTTCGGCTTAAAGACGACCTCACTCAGCAATACCGGAGTGATTTAAGCCAGTATGCCTCACAGACTATGGCTGCTTCCGGTGCCATGACCAACCAACTGTTGGAAGAGCTGATTACTTCCATCAATGCCGCACAGAGACAAGACAGGCAATGGGTTGCGGAGGCTTTTAAGCAAATTGAGTTAAATCGGTTGCGCGAAAATGCCAAGTTAAATAATGCTTTTGTCAATTTCGCTGCGCAAACCGAAGGCGAGTTGTCGCATATGTTCCAGCTACTGTCTGATAACCAATCGGACGATTCATTTCCAAGCGAATTCGAGAATTTAAATGATACAAACGAAAGGAACGAAAAATGAAAACACTAACACGAACAATTATTTTATTAGTAATCGTCAACCTGATAATAACGAGTATGGCCATAGCGCAGGATTCTTACGGCGAACAAGTAGATGTTACCCAAGTAGCGGCCCAGGCAAGGGGTGAAACTCAACCAATGTCTAAAGAGGCCGAACGAAGGAAGATGGAAGCTGATATTAAGAGGATCCAGGATGAACTGGCGAAGCTGGAATCTGAAAAAAAGCGAACGGAGATTGCCAGCGAAGAAGTTAATCTGATGCTACCGCAGCAGATATCAGGAACAAACATTGCCATAGGCACCGGCACTTCAAGGGTCCGAATACCTTCATTGCGTAGTAGCAGTAGTGAGGCTGTTCTGGTAATACCAACTGCTGAGATGGGATTGGAAGATCTTGCTTCGATAACTGAGGATATGACTGTAATGTCCCGTATCTTTAACAAGAAACTCAGCCAGTCGATAGAACGCAGATTTTATGGGGGTATGTATGGTGATATGCAATATCCTTTTGTTGGTTTTGGGCGCGGCAGTGGCACAATAAAAACTATATATCTCGAAGGTTATGGAGCATTGTTTATGATGAAAGTGGATTTTCCTCTTGTCCAGCCACCCGTGGAGCAGGAAGAGGAGGAGACTGAAGAAGAAGATGCAGACCCGGTTTGGACACAGACGACGCAGGAAATTTATGCGCCGCAGGAGATTAACAGAAGACGCAGAATCGACCGTACAGATGTCGAAGAATATGACGCTGAGAAGGTCGAGGAGCTTAAAGAGACTCTTATAAAAACATTGAAGCATGCTAAGAACATTCGGGCTCTTAAAGCGGATGAATCGGTAATTCTTACAGTTGTTGGAAGAAATATCCAGTCAGATACCATAGTTACGAGAATGTATGAAACAATTGGCAACACGATTGTAAGCACTGTCCCTGAAGGAGCTAATACAGATATTTCCTCACCGACGATTTTAACTATTCGCGCTAAAAAATCAGATATAGATGCTTATGCAAATGATGAGCTGAGTTTTGAACAATTCAGCCGACAGATACAGGTGCTTACATATTCACTGTTAGGTGAAAGTGGTGGTAGCAGGCCATCCAGTACCTCACCCTATGCTCCCATGATGGGTAGGACACGATCTTCCAGAGGGGAAAGGGTACCCCGGTCAAGGTCATCGTCGAGCACGCGGAGGTCACAGCGGTGACATGGTTTACAGAATAATTGACACCCCTTGCTTTAACCCCCTGCACCTCAACACCAGGGGGTTTTTCTTTAAGATTTGATAGAAGGATTGTTAAACATCAAGGTTCTGAACTTCCAGTGCGTGGTCGCGGATGAAGTTTCGACGTTTCTCTACGTTGCTACCCATTAATATACTGAATAGCCTGTCGGCTTCACCTGCATCGTCGAGTTTGACGCTTAAAAGGGTGCGCGTCTGAGGGTTCATTGTAGTTTCCCAAAGCTGGTCGGCATTCATCTCCCCCAAACCCTTGAAGCGTTTTATCTCAATTCCTTTGCCCCCTATCTGCCTTATGCCTGCACAGATATCACCTAATGAAGCTATTTCGTATTCGTCATCCCCGCTGATAAGTGCAAACTTTGCAGTTTCGGTTTCACCCGACACCTCTTTGGCGCGCTTTAGCAGAAAATCTTTCAAGTCCAGGCTAAATTGCTTCTTCAGATCTTTATTTATCTGATTGAGCCGGTCAATCTCATGAAGTTCTTCGGCGTCAATCGATTCTTCTTCCTCGCCCTCAGATAAAGCTTCAGTTTTCTCCTTTAGTTCATCGATTCTTTTTTCATACTCTTCTCTTTTATAATAAATCTCTTCCTGACCTTCGGTAGAGATACGAAATTGGGGCAGGCCGCCTTTGGATGGACTATAATAAGCCTGGATAAAATCGGTGAAGTTGATGCCCCTTCTGCTCAAGACCGCTATAATGCGTTCAGCTTCGGCTAAGGTTTTCACAAGCTCATTCAGTTCTTTATCAGCAACCTCGCGAGTTCCATTCGAAGCTGTTTTTTTGGTTTTAGCACTGTGGCCTCGTCCGGCTTGTGCTTTTTTGTTTTTCTTGCTTTTTGTATCATCATTTCTGATGATAAGTTCCGTGCCTTCCAGCCCCCGGGAAATCATCCGCTTACGCATTTGATTTTCGCTGAGGATATACTCAGATTTCTTTTGACCTTTGACTCTGACTTCATATAAGGGTGGCTGAGCGATATAAATCTTGTTTTCTAAAAATAACTGTGACATTTGTCTGAAGAAGAATGTTAGCAGTAACGTTCGAATGTGTGCCCCATCGATATCTGCATCTGTCATCAATATTATCTTGCCGTATCTGCATCTGTCCAGGTTGAATTCATCGGTGCCGATGCCGGTCCCTAAAGCGCTGATAATGGTCCGTATTTCATCGTGGGCCAGCATCTTTTCAATGCGGGCTTTTTCCACATTCAGAATTTTCCCCTTCAACGGCAGAATCGCCTGGATGTTTCTGTCTCGTCCTGCTTTTGCAGAACCACCGGCCGAGTCACCTTCTACGATGAATATCTCCGTAGTTTCTTTTTCTTTACTTGCGCAATCCCACAACTTTCCGGGAAGATTAGCAGTGCTTAACGCACCTTTACGCCTGGTTAGTTCGCGTGCTTTCCTTGCTGCTTCTCTGGCGGCAGCGGCCTGGATGGCCTTGTTTAAGATGCGTTTTGCTTCTGTCGGATGCTCTTCCAAAAAATGCCCTAATTGCTCGTTGACAGTTGTTTCAACAAAGCTGCCAACTTCCGGGTTGGTCAGACGGACCTTTGTTTGTGCTTCAAAGTGCGGGTCTGCAAGTTTTACTGCCACAACCGCTGTTAATCCCTCACGCAGGTCATCACCGGTTGTTGCCTGCCCGTTTTTTAGCAGATTATTGTTTTTGGCATAATAATTCATCGTCCGCGTAAGCGCCGTCCTAAAACCTGAAAGATGTGTTCCTCCGTCGATATTGCGAATATTGTTGGCAAAAACCAATACGTTTTCATTATAACCGTCGTTGTACTGCATAGCCACTTCGCAGCTTAGCATGGCCTGGCGGTCTTCCCTGGCCAGATAAATAACATCCTTATGAAGTGTATCTTTGCCCTCGTTGAGGTGTTTGACAAATGCCTTAATCCCATCTTCAAATCTGAATACTTCTTTTTTCTTGTTCCTGTCATCTTTAAATGTGATTTTAAGGCCACCATTCAAATAAGCCAGCTCTCGTATTCTTTTAAGAAGTGTATCGTATGAGAATTCTGTGTCACCGAATATTTTTTCATCGGGTTTGAAGGCAATTTTTGTGCCGCGTTTCTCGGTTTTGCCGAGTTCCTTTACTCGTCTTTTAGCCACTCCTCTGACACATTCGAAATGATAGTGTTTTCCATCTCGATATACATCGGCTTCCAGCCATTCACTCAAGGCATTGACAACGCTCACTCCAACTCCATGCAGACCGCCGGCCACTTTGTAACTTTCACTATCGAATTTGCCGCCTGCGTGCAGTGTTGTCAGCACGACTTCCAGGGCGCTGGTTTTGGTCTCTTTGTGCTTTTCGATAGGTATGCCTCGGCCGTTATCCTCAACCGTACAACTGCCGTCAGGATGAACACGTATGTTTATATTATCACAGAACCCGGCCAATGCTTCATCAATTGAGTTGTCCAATACCTCATAGACCAGATGATGCAAACCTCCTATTCCACGGTCGCCGATATACATATCCGGCCGTTTGCGCACCGCCTCCAGTCCCCCGAGAATCTTTATGTTACTTGCATCGTATTTATGATCCTTCATATCTGCTCTTTACCTTTATCCTATATATCGTCTCTGTTAACAGATAAACTGTCGATTTTTTTCAGTTTTCACTTCGAAGATAGTCGTTTAAGCGATAACGAATTTTATTTTCGTTAGCCTGGCTTTTGGACATTGCTGCTGCAACTGTTCAAGAAGTTTCGAACTGCACAATTGTAACTCATACTGATATGCGGGCGAGTCTACCCGTACCTTTAACTGGCCTCCGGAAATGTCGACAATTTCGCAACATTGTTGAAGCTCGGCAGGT
>JASFMF010000070.1:0-7376 GCA_050117705.1 Phycisphaerales bacterium | reverse complement strand
TCTATAGTTGCATTGGAGTCAACCCGCAGCAATGGAACTATCTCAAGGATAGTTGCCCATCTTAGTCGCCACGCCGGTGTCTCAACCACATGCTATGAGGTGCATTATGTTGTTACCGAATACGGAGTAGCTTACCTTTACGGTAAAAGTCTGCGAGAGCGTGCTCTGGCTCTTATCAGTATCGCTCATCCAAAATTTCGCGCAGAACTGCTAAAAGAGGCCATCGAAGATAATTATCTCAGTTCGGATTTGGCCGCTGTGGAAGGCAAAGTTTTTATTAGTCCACAGGAATTGAAAACATCGATGGTACTGGAAGATGGAATGCAGATAAACTTCCGTACTATGCATCCAACCGACGAGAAGTGGATGCGTGACCTCTTCCACTCACTTTCCGAACAGACCATACATTATCGTTTTATGTCTAATATCACAAAAATTCCCCAGAAAGAAGCCTTAAACTTCTTATACACAGATTACCGAAGTGATATGGCGATTGTAGGAACATTACCCGAAGCACAAGGCGAAGAGATTATCGCCATCGGGCGTTACTATCTTAATCCACAAACTAATTTCGCCGAGGTTGCTTTCATTGTACGCGACCAGTGGCAGAACCGTGGTATTGGAACTTTTTTACTGAAATATCTCATGACGATTGCCAAACGCAACGGTATTGCCGGCCTAACCGCTGAGGTGCTGGCAGACAATAAGTCAATGATGGCGGTACTTCATAAAAGCGCATGTAAAATCAGTAGTCAGTTGGAAGACCGCGTTTACAGCTTCAAACTTGATTTTGAATAGTGCCCCCCTGCCCTTTCGATGCCCTACTAAGTCTTAGCTTCTGGATAAGATAAGGCAAACCGTAAACAGCTATCCCGAGAAAGTACATATAATATCTGAGATTATAATCAAGATTGAATATCTTCGTAACAATCGCAGGATAAAACAATATCAATGACGCGATAAGAAAAAGAGGAATCTCAAACCACTTATTCTTTGTTATGAACCATCCCTGAACGGCATTTGTGAAAGCAAAGGCCCCTAATATCGCCATTACAAAAATGAGCATAGCCTGAGGCCAATTATCGATTTGGAAAAGTATAAGCTCAGCATTAAAGATAAACATAAATGGAATCACAGCAGTCCTTAAATCATATATGAATCCCTGTATTCCAGTTGCTATGGGGTCAGATTTAGCGATAGCCGCGGCAGTATAAGCGGCAAGACCTACCGGCGGAGTATCATCAGCGAGAATACCGAAATAAAAGCAGAATAGGTGAGCAGCTATTGCAGGAATAAAGATAGCACTACCCACAGAAGTCAGCTCTCCTATTACAGGAACTGTTATTGACGCCATAACAATATAGGTCGCCGTTGTCGGTAATCCCATTCCAAGTATCAGACTTGCAATCGCGGTAATTAACAGAAGAGGTAAAATATAACCCAAAGAAAGTTCTGCTACAATTTCAACAACCATACCACTGATACCCATAAAAACTATGCCAACAATAATGCCTGCAGTAGCAGTCGCCAGTGCGACAGATAACATATTCTTTGAACCGGCAATTAATCCTTCAGTTATGGTCTTTACACAATTAATCAATGCCCTTGTAACAGCTTTCCTGTCCTTCAATGCCTTGAAGATTTCCCGCAAGAAGGTAATTGTGATCAGGACAAGTATTGCGTTAAAAACCGCAAGGTTGGGGGTGTGACGCATGATTATTAATTCGTATATAAGGACAATTAGTGGTATAAGGTAATGAAATCCACCTTTTAATACAGTCAGAAATCCTGGAATATCCGACTGAGGTAATCCTTTCATGCCAAGTTTCGAGGCCTCGAGGTGAGCGATATAAAACAGAGCAAAATAAGATACGAAAGCAGGAATCGCAGCGGCTTTGACAACGTCGAGGTAATCTATGCCCAAGTATTCGGCAATAATAAACGCCGCAGCTCCCATTATCGGTGGCATTAGCTGGCCATTAGTGCTTGCGGCAACCTCAGTTGCCGCCGCAATCTTACCAGGATAGCCAACCTTCTTCATAAGGGGAATTGTAAAGGTTCCCGTTGTAACAACATTTGCAATACTTGAGCCAGAAACAAGGCCGGTCAACCCACTTGAAACAATAGCTGCTTTTGCTGCGCCGCCCTTAAATCGACCAAGCAATGAGATTGCCAGGTCGTTGAAAAAATGTCCTGCGCCGACTTTATCGAGCATTGAACCAAACAGCACAAACAGAAAAACCGTGTTAGCTGAAACAGAAAGTGGAATACCGTAAATCCCTTCCGTAGATAGAGCAATCTGGCTGAGATATCTTCGCAGTGTTACACCCCGAAACGCAAAAATAGACGGCAAATAAGGACCTAAGAAGACATAAAGCGTGAACAAAACGGCAATAATAGCAAGGGCTGAACCAATAGCACGTCTGGACGCCTCCAATAAAAGCACGATTAGTATTATACTTACGACAATATCTCGCAAAACAGGCACACCCGCACGCATTGATATACCCGTCCAGTCAATAACAAAGTACAGTACAGAAAGACATGCCAAAACAGCTAAAATATAATCGAAAATCGGGATATGGTCTGCTTTACACTTCTTTTTGGCTCTGCCCCGACAACTTAAAAATACCAGTGTCATTGCAAAAGCCAGATGAACCGCTCTTGTGGTCGTACTATCTAATATTATAAAACGCGGTAATGCAAGCTGAAATAAAGCCCATGCTATTGAGATAATAGCAATGATAAATCTACCCACCGAGACGTTTCGTCTCTGATGCGGCTGGCTAATTTTTCTGTCGTTTCCGAAAAGCATCTAATCGACTATTAACTCTGGATTTATGTATTTATCGAGGCCGACTTCTTTGTAGTATTTTAAAGCACCCTTATGAATCGGCGCGGAAAGCCCTTTAAGCATATCCTGCTTTGTCAGTACTTCGTAAGCCGGGTGAAGAGATTTAAAGTCTTCGAAGCTCCCGAATACTTCCTTTGTGATAGCATAAACAATGTCATCATCCGTATTCTTTGATGTAACAAAAGTCGCCTTTACACCAATTGTTTTAATATCTTCAGTATTTAGGGCATAAGGATAAAATGAACGAGCTATTTTCGATTCTGCATAGTAAGAATACTTTTGCAACATCTCATCTATATCAGGCCCTTCTATAGGTACGATAAATACCTTAATTCTTCCGGACGTAGCTTCTTTAATGTTGCTGTTGGGATGTCCCACTGTATAGAAGAATGCATCAATTCTTCCATCCTGTAAAAATCCCGGCGCCTCCACGGCTTTAACATATTCAGCAGATATATCCCGATTTTCAGCAAGACCTATTGCCTTTAAGACATCTCTGGAGTTTTGCAGATATCCTGAGCCGGGATTGCCAAGATTTATTCTTTTGCCTTTTAAGTCCTTAGCGTTCCTAATGCCGCTCTTATCTGATGCGATTAAGGTGATTGATTCCGGATGAATTGAAAACACGGACCTAAGGTCTGTTTGTTTCCCGGCCTTAGACCATTCGGCTAATCCGTTATACGCCTGATACTGCCTATCCGACTGAACAACACCAAAAACTAAATCCGAATTTAATACCGCATTAACATTAAAAACAGAGCCGCTCGTCGATTCGACGGTTGCTTTAATTTTATACTGGGAAAATTTCCTATTAACCATCCGGCTTATAGCAACACCGGCAGGATAATAGATACCCGTTACACCTCCGGTACCTATAGTCACGTAATTAATCTCTCTGTCTTTACATCCTCCAAACAGAATGCTAATATTTACAAATACAATAATATAATAACTGTACTTTCTCATTTACCTTTCTCATGCGGCCGTTTCATTGAAAACCACTTGCGTCATTATAAGAAAGAATCTGTAGACTTAAAACCAGAGAATTATAGAAATCTATTACACACATACACCGCAAAAACAAACGGGGCCTATACCGAATCGATATAGGCCCCGAATTGATACAAATATGCTATATCATCATATCAGCTTACGGCGCCTGTGGCAGATGCAACCGAATATCATCGAAGTACACCAAACCTGAACCACCAAGCTGTGGATTGCTCCTATCACCGAAACCGAGACCAATCGAAGTGACATTAGTAAGGTTTATACCCTGGTCGGCAAATAACTGAAGGTTGATATTCCAATCAGTCCACTCAGCTGTTAAGGCCGCATTAGGATTGTTGTGATAAACCACAGCACTGTCGTTGAGAACTACGTACATCGGTTCAGCATCGTTACTGAGCATTTCAACTCCGATAGCCTGATGCGTCCATGTCATTGGAGTAACCGAGCCGGTTGTCTGGACATTGGAGAATACGGCCGTGCACATCTCATCAGCATTATGGCTGGTCACCGCCAAGCCTATATAGACATTCCCCGTCATAGCTATGTTTGTTGGATTATCTGTTTCACTACTTGACGCCTGCATTTCCCAGTTCACACCATCAGCTGAATGATAACCCGTGAACGTGTTGCCCTGACGAACCAGCCTGACCCAGTAAGGCGACTGGACACCAGCAGTATTGGAACTATATGAATCCTGACCTGTCAGCGGCCGATTCTGGAAAGATTTGCCATTACTCGGTGTTATGCAACAGAACGCATGCCTGGAGCCGGGTTCAAGCGTGTCTCGAATCATAACACCCGCCTTGGCCCAGCCGTCTGTGTTCTCTATGCTTTCGACTTTGGCAACAATTTCTCCATCGCCGCTTAGTTGCCTGAAAACATAACGGAACTCATCAGCCGTATCCCAGATATCAGTACCGGAGGCAATTACCGTATAAGTGCCTGCCGGTTCTTCCAGGAAACCAGATGGATTGCCCATAAACCAAATCGTCAATGTGTCAACATCTCTCTCTGTCCAGTTAGTTGGATAAGTCAGATTTAAGGTTGCTCCAGAGTTTCGGGCCGAACTGTTGTCATAGAAATACGGCATCGACTGAGCACCGCTGTGAACATTCGTAGTCTCGACGAAATGTTCTCCTGCAGCAAAGTCCGGTTCGGCATAACCCACTGTGGAGCCGTTTGTAGTAATATCATAACCATCTAACCACACATCGAATATCCTGTCGGGTCCGAAGTCATTGTAATACTCGAAATTATCCACAATAAGGAAGTTGGCAGTCGTGAAGCTCCACAGATTGCCTGTCCATGGACTTTCGGGATTAAGGTCATTTATCTCATCGACGCGCCAGTAGTAAGTTGTATCCCACTCAAGCTGTCCGGGGTCATAACTTTCGGCACCAAGATATCTGGTGCCCTTATATTCCGGTGAGGCGGTAGTAGCGTTTCGAACAGCCTCTTCATCAGTTCCAAAATAAACTTGATGTGAAAGAGCGCTGTCTCCAGCGCCCCACTTGAGAATCGGTGTCTGCTTTGTATCCACTTCACCATTGGACGGGTTCGGACTGCCTGCTTTTACAGGAGGAAACAGGACATAGGTTGGAACGGTTTGTTTCGGAATTGATGAGTTTTCCCAACTAAGCTGTGCAACTGCATCCACCGTATTATCATAATACTCCATCACAATACTGTACGTGCGGCCTGCGACAAGGTCAATAGTTGCTCTGTTTTCAGTAGCTGATTGATCGTTCCAATCATCAATAAGCAGTTGGCCATCAACCCACAGACGCACACCATCATCCGTATTTGTATAGAAGGTGTAGGCATCAGTAAGCGGCGCCCCGACTTCGCCGGTCCATCTGATTGAAAAATTATCTTCACCAACCTCTTCTTCCGGAGCGGTTTCAGCCCAGTCAAAGTTAATTTGCGGATCTATACGTGTCAATACAGGATTACTGAAATTCATACCTCTGTAATAGTCCGCCCGAACACCCCCACCACCGCTTGAAACTGTGAAGCTTAAAATATCACCTCTATGAATATCGGGCGCTGCAAGTTCATCAACCCGCCAATAGTAAGTCTTCTCCAACTCGAGAGTACCGGGGGTGTATTGTGTAGCTGCCAACAATCCTTTATCAGCATCGATGGTGCCGGCTTCCACGTCGGCATAATTTTCTCCGAAATATAAATAGTGTAACCTTGTACCATAACCAGCACTCCATCTAAGAACCACATTCGGATCAACGAAAAAAGCTCCATCAGCCGGGATGTGGTTATATGATTTCCTGGGCGGAACAGTGAAACTCCAGACTTGACCTTTGTACCTGGTACTACCGTCGGATACGACATCATCGATCCGCCAGTAGTAAGTTGTACCTGGGATCAAACCATCCGGATATGCATATTCCGGAATACCTATAACCAAAAATAAATCGGTCTGATTACCCTGGAAAACATCTGATTCCGGAGTTGCTTCGTTTACCTCGTCAAAATTGTCACCAAAGTACACATCGTGCGATGCTGCAAAAGCACCCGGTGTCCATTGAATACTTACCCATGTTTCCGGATGTATAGCGCCATCAGCAGGGTCAGGAGATAACGCCGTCTTAGCCATGTATTCAGCCACACGTATTACGTCATCGACACTAGTGGGTACATCCGGACGGTCAAATATCCGAACAAATCCCCGATAGTTATCTTCCGGTATATAATGCTTTACCCACGCCGCAGCATCTCCAGCAGAATCTGTGGCCAAAATTGTAAAATTGTCAGTAATGCCACGAGCCGCAGGCCGCTGTGACTGCCACGTTTCTGTTAATCCCCAGGTATATCCAGCTTCTGTGATAACAACTTCATTGTTTGTATCTCTCGCTGCACCGGCAGTATTGAAACCCAATACAGCCGGCGCACCGGCGTCACCCCAGGTTGTCGTTGTACCATTCGGATGTCCCAGATAGTAAAAAGGAATATCCGAATACCACACAATCTTCCCCCCTGCATCCAGATATCTCCTAATAGTGCAATTACTTGACATCGACTCTGCAACAGTTTCCGGTGCTGCGTCCTTACAAAATACAACCACACTTAATGCCCGGTCGGCAATGTGAGCATCCATCCATATCTTTAACTCGTCCGCATCGAGTATTGTATAACCGGCGGCTTCCAAACCGTCTCGTATGGATGTGTCAGTTCCAGCCCAGGCCGATGGGTATCGGTCGTCCCAATAGGCAGCGCGGTCCCACTCTTGTGCCTGAGCCACCCCAAATGCCGAAGCGAATAAGATTATAAAAATCATCCTTCTGCACATAATTGTCCTCCTTAAAATAACGACAGATAATTAACTGAAATGTAAAGTTACTCTACGACGAAGTACGGAATTCCCACCACAAAATCCATAATTTTACCCTCGGCCCTCCTCTATTCGAAAGCCAAAAATATCCCACCTGTTATGATGAAAAAAAGCAAATATATGTTAATGCTAATATATATC
Organism: Phycisphaerales bacterium; assembly: GCA_050117705.1. Lineage (GTDB taxonomy): Bacteria > Planctomycetota > Phycisphaerae > Sedimentisphaerales > Anaerobacaceae > NIOZ-UU13. Next base: position 24 of record JASFMF010000070.1, on the reverse strand, counting down.
CTGCCTAATATATTTATACCTAAT
>JASFMF010000069.1:0-7387 GCA_050117705.1 Phycisphaerales bacterium | reverse complement strand
GAAGTGAAAGCAGATATCGAGAAGGGAGGAGGGCTGCTGCTGGCGCTTATCGAAGAGGGGCGGAGGCATGTTATCGGTTCGTTTTTGAAGACGGCCGGGTTCAGGTGTGCATACGCCAAAGAATTAGGCGATGTGAGGGAAGCAGCAGAATGGGTCAATTCGGGGATGCGATGGTTTATAGAGGAGGCAGAGAATAAAAGAATGAATGAATTGCTTTTACGGGAAGCGGCCGGGTTTGCAGAAGATGTTTTGAAGAATGTAAAGATGCTTTTGAAGGATGGGCTGGATGAGAAATTGCTGGGAGAATTTGTGAAAATACTCGAGGAATATATTGCTCTTTTAATAAATAAACCGATTAAAGAATAAAAAGATAAACCCACCTACGATGCAGGGGGCTAACAATGGGAGAAAATGGTGCCGAACCGGAGGCAGAAGGGAAATTAAAAGTTAAAAATCAAAGTGCAAAATTAAGGAGGCCCTTCGGGCAACTAGTTCAATAGATTCCTCGACAAGCTCGGAATGACAAACCCCAGTGCCGGGGGTTAACATTATTTGGAGGGGGATTTTTTGTTTTGGCCGGAGAGCAGGTTGGCGACGGGAGCGGTGTATTCGAACTTCTCTAAAAATATTTTCACGACTCCGATAATCGGAGTTGCAAGAAACATTCCAATAACTCCCCAGACGACACCGAAGAAGACCAGAGAAAGTAAAATGACAACGGGATGCAGATTCAGGGACCTTCCCATGAGTTTTGGCTGAACAATGTTTCCAACTGTGAACTGAATAGCCGCAGGGATAAGAATAGCCAATATGCGGCTTACCATCGGAAGCTGCGAACTTAATACCACAACCGGTACAGGGAGCAGCGTTGCTATTACGGAGCCGATGTTCGGAATGAAATTGAGCAGGAATGCGAAAAAGCCGAACATCCAGGCAAAATCAACTTTTAGCAGATACAGAATAAAACCAACCAGCACACCGGTCAGGCCGGAAGTGAGTATCATTGTTGTGGTATATTTTTTGACGCTCGATTCTATTTCATAACGGATATCGCCGTTGGATGAACTGCTTGCGCCTTTTCCGACCAACATGAATATAGTGTATATTAAAACTAATATACCATTGGAAAGGATATTCACGATTTCGCCGGCGGCGTTCGAAAAAAGCTTACCGGCGGTTTTGGTGGGTATATTCAGGAAATCGGATGAGTCTTTAATGTCATAGCCGAAGCGCTCGAGCGGAACCACAGATATCAATTTGCTGAACAACTGCCCCATTTGTGCCAAATACTCGTCTTTATGCTCGATTATCTGTCTTACGGCGGCCGAAACTACTAATCCTATTACTAAAAAGAAAATACAGCAGATAATGACTGTCGTTACAACAGCTGCGAAGCGCGGCATTTTTAGCCATTTGACCTGGACATCAATTAAAGAACTCAAACCAAAAGTCAAGAAAACAGCCAGGACAAAAGGTATCAAAACAGAGCTGAAGTGTCTTAATGAAAAAGCAATCGCGAGCGCCGTCAAGATAAGAAGGCAGGTGGTTTGGATTGTTTTTTCACGTTCCAATGATTCCATTTTTTCTTTCTCAACTCTCGCGTTCAGCGTGCTTTACAAATGGTTGCCCGGCAGTTTTTTTGCTGAAAGAACGAAGTTTATCACATTGGGATTATCAGGACAAGATTAAAAAAATACTTGCAATTGTTGTTGGAAAGCTTTTAATGTTTATTTCAGGTTGGAAAGCGTATAGAATAGGGAGTGGTAAATGGGTAGTTTACGGGCATCAGGAATCGAGGCTTAATTTAGGAATGGAAAAATGGCAATGAAGGATTTCTGGTCGAATACTGGTGACTGGATTCGTTCTCACAAGCCGGCGGGGTCGTCGAAATTTAAGCCGGAGATAGATGAGGATGGTCTGATTAGCCAGCAGGACGAAGAGGGAGAAGCACCTGAGGAGGTCGAAGAGATGGTTGAGCAGGCGGAACCTGAAAATGAGAAGGTTTTGGTTAAGGCGGTTGCGCCGGCGGAGGAAGTGGAAACACCTGATAAGCTTCAGGAGGGCCTTAATAAACTCATTGGGCAGCTGCAGGACATTAACGAGCATTTGAGCAATCAGGTTGCTCAGCAGGAGAAGCTGACCGGAAGGATGGAGCAAATGCCGAAGCTGCTGGAGAGCTTTCCTTCTGTTGTGGAAAATCAAAGGCAGATGACGGAGAAGCTTCTGGAACAGCTTAAAGCTGCGGCGGTGAAGAACCAGCAGTTTATGGATGCCATCGAAAAGATACCATCGGAGACCTCTAAACAGACCGGTACTCTTGTGGATATCAATCATCAGCTTGCGGCCGCGGCCGACAGCGATGTGCAGAGAACCGAGAGTTTTAATAAGTTTCATCATAGTCTGGATATGCTGAGCGAGACCAGCCAGGCACAAACGGATAGTATTATGCAGATGAGCCGGACCTTTTATACGAGCGACAGGTATTTGAAGTATATCGTGTCCAGGCAGAGTAAACGCTTTATTTGGGTGTATGTGATATCGCTGGCGGTGTGTGTGGCGGTTATTTTGATACTTGCCGGTGCCATATTTTATTTGAGGCAATAAAAAATACTTTTATTTTTACTTGACTATTGACAGATAGTGTTGTAAATTCACTTTGTTCTTTGGAAAAACTATAATCCTGCTATGGGTCCTGGAGCTTTGCTTTGGGATATTCAAATGGGAACACGGTTAGAATCCGTGACGGCCGCGCCGCTGTGTGCGTCTGTTCCGATTGACGAATCGGAAATCCGAGAAACGTTTAATCCACTGTCCATTATTAGTGCCGGACGGGAAGGAGTTTCGAGGTAAGACGCAAGTCAGAAAACCTGCCTGTAGTTGGTTGCACACTCATAAGGGGGCCCTGTCCCTGCCTTTGGTGGCGGGAGGTATAAAGGGCGCCCAGATGTTCTCGCGAGTTGGAACGTAAGTGCAGGTTTTCGGCCTGATTTTGTTGGGCTGAAATTCGAGCTGAAGATAAAAGCCGTCGTTCCTTTTGCGGGAGCGGCGGCTTTTTTTATTGTTCGAATATTGTTGTGATGAGTGTGGTACAACAGATTAAAAAATGTGAGGCGTGAAAGCTTCTGAAATGTAAATGGTAACTTAAGTGGAGGAGTAAAATTATGGCTTCGGAAAAATTGGTGGAAGTTAAGAATCTGGTTTGTTTAATCGTTGTTTTGGTGATTGCAGGTATTGCACAGGCTGATATTGCAACTTTCGAGGATTTGAGCTTAGCCGAGGAGTCGTACTGGAACGGGTCGGATGAATCGGGTGGCTTTTGCAGCGGGGGGGCATGCTTCAATAACGTTTATACGCCCGACTGGGGTTCGTGGGAGAGTTTTTCCTATTCGAATATTACCGATACGGTGACAACCGGACTGGATGCGCAGTATAACGCTATCACGGGAGCGGGGCAGGGCGGTTCGACGAACTATGCAATTTGTTATGTTGGCTGGAGCGCGGTGCCGACCGTCACGCTGAGAAAGGCGGGAATTGTTGACGGTTTGTATGTGACAAATACTAACTATGCTTATTATGCGCTGCTGAATGGGAGTACGTTCTCTAAAAAGTTCGGTGGTGACGACGGCGATGACCCGGACTGGTTTATGCTGACTATTACAGGTAAGGATTCCGAGGGTGTTGTTACAGGTACGGTTGATTTCTATTTGGCTGATTATCGGTTTGTAGATAACAGCGAAGATTATATTGTGGACACGTGGCAATATGTTGATTTGACGTCATTGGGTGAGGTGAAGAATCTGGAGTTTACCTTAAGCTCAAGCGATGTCGGTGATTTTGGAATGAGTACGCCGGCTTACTTTGCGCTCGATACTATCGTGGACACGCCGGGAGTTTTACCTGACATGCCTTATACCGAAGCGGGGGTAAACGGGTTTATAAATCCCGATGATAACGGCAGGCATGGCGACCCTCAAAGCGCAGATGCAGTTATCAATCCTATCTTTCGCGGCTGGGCTACGCAGGTTGTTAGTTATGACCAAAAGCCGGGCGTGGACCCGATGTGGCAGGACCCTAATAAGGCGTTGGGGCCTGTGACAGGCATAGGGAGTGAAGATATATTCAGTTTGGGTGACCTGAGTGTAGAACAAATCAATGATGGAATTGAGCCGGGGCAGATAACTTTAATGTTCGATGAGGTAATCCGTAACGGTAGAGGATACGACCTTGTGGTTTTCGAGAACGGCTTTCTCTCGGATGAAGGCTCTGAGATGTTCGCAGAGCTGGCTTATGTTGAAGTGTCTTCAAATGGCGAAGACTTTGCTCGATTTCCGGCGGTGTCCCTGACGGAAGGGCCTGTGGGATTGTTCGGCACTATCGATATGAGAAACGTTTATAACCTCGCAGGCAAGCATCCCAACTCGTACGGCATCTGTACAGGGACACCGTTTGATTTACAGGATATTGCCGATGACCCTGATGTTGTTTCGGGTCTTGTCGATATAAACGATATTAGATACGTGCGGATAGTCGATATACCCGGTACGGGGGATTTTTATGATGAAGCCGTAATGCACACGGACCCCAACACATGGCCTGCATTCGATTTTTATTCAGACAATCATCCTATTTATGATGCGTGGAATACAACATTAGTGCCGCAGAGGCCTTCGGGCGGGTTTGATTTAGAGGCAGTAGGTGTTTTGAATGAACAAAAGAACAGCGCCGATATTGATTTGAACGGTATCGTTGATGCGGACGATTTCGAGCTTTTAGCATCGGCCTGGCAGAGTCATTTCGGTGAGCCGGAGTGGATAGCAAGGTGCGATTTGGCGGAGCCTAAAGATTTGGTCATTGATAACCGTGACCTTGATGTTTTGATGGAGCAATGGCTCCAGGAAGAAGAATGGCGTAATTAAGAACGTATTTATTTTAATGAAAACGATACGCAAACAAAAAGCTTTTACGCTGGTAGAGCTACTGGTGGTTATTTCAGTAGCTGCTATGCTGATGGCGATACTTATGCCGGCATTGGTGGCGGCCAAGTCGCGCACGAGAGGGCTTGTTTGCAAATCCAATCTTCGACAGCTTTTACTTGCAGGCATCGGCTACGCGACTGAGAACGATAGCTTTTATGTTCCGGCGGCGAGTGACATGTGGGAAAATGCGGGTTTGCATCGCTGGCACGGTGTCAGGGATAGTCGTGATGAGCCGTTCGATGCGAACAGGGGGCCTCTGGTTGGGTATCTGGCTGAGGGGCAGGTTAAAGAATGTCCAACCAAGTTGGATTTTGTTAAAGGGCAGCAGTGGAAGAATAACTATGAGCAGGGCTGCGGGGGTTACGGGTATAATATGAATTACATCGGCAGCCGACTCTGGCAAAACAGCGTTAACGGGACAGGCTGGAAAGAAGTTTATGCCAAGACAAGCCGTATGACGGAAGTTGGCGTTCCGAGCCGGACGCTGATGTTTGCCGATACTGCTATTGTAAAATTCGAAGAGTCCCTGATTGAATATTCGTTTGCGGAGCCGCCTTTTACCGTTTACAACGGACAGGAAGTGACGGATTTTTATATGTCACCATCTATTCATTTCAGGCACAATACTCGTGCGAATGTCGGCTGGGCCGATGGTCACATTGAGCCGCGGGATATGGCGAAGTGGGATGAGGTGAACGTTTATGGTATTAATTCGGCGGAGATGAATTTGGGATGGTTCGAACCGATAGATAATACGCTGTTTGATTTGGAATGAAAAACACGAGGATACAATCTTATGAGTTATATTGCATCGTGGAGCGGGGGTAAAGACAGCTGCCTGGCATGTTGTACGGCGATGAGGAGCGGATATAATATTTCGCATTTGGTGAATTTTACCTCCAAAGAATATGGACGGGTAAGTTTTCACGGTACTGAAACCGGACTGATACAGTTACAGGCCAAGTCGATTGTGAAAAATCTCTATCAGAGGGAGACAACAAAAGATGGTTACGAGCGGGAATTCAAGGAAGCAATCTGCAGTTTAGTCCCCGAGGGTATTGAGGGTATGGTTTTCGGAGATATTTATTTGCAGGAGCACAGGGACTGGACGGAAAGAGTTTGCAGTGAGATAGGAATTGAGGCGGTCGAACCTTTATGGGGCCGGGAGCCTCAGGAGATTATGTCCGAATTTATTGATGTGGGCTTTGAAGCGGTGGTAGTGGCTGGGCAATCAGAAGCGATCGACGCTGAATGGATTGGGCATCGAGTTGACAGAGATTTCGTAGAGTACCTGGAGAGAAAAGGTATTTGCCCCTGTGGGGAAAACGGAGAATTCCATACATTAGTCATAGATGGGCCTATTTTTCACAAGAGGATAGAAATAATCGAGGCTCAAACAATCCACAGAGATAATCACTGGTTTTTAGATACTCGCAGATACCAGTTTACAGAGAAAGAGTCAATACCGAAGTGACACCATAGTATATTCAATAAGAAAAGGGCCTATACCAATTAGGTATAGGCCCTGGGATATACTGAAACATCAGTTCTTTCTTTTTTAACAACTACTGTATTAAGCCAAGACGTATGTTATCCAGGCCAATCCAGCTATTACCGGAACTCGAATTAACGAATTCGATGCCTACCTGACGACCGATTGATTCCGGGACAGCATCCGCCCAGAACGACAGCGTATATTCCTGCATATCATCGACAAGCGGTACTTCGTTTGTTGCAACCGGGATTCTGGTGCCGTTGTCATCATAGTAGATAGTCATCCGTAAAGACCTGGCCGCCGAGGTAATTCTGGCATCCACTTTTAGCTCCATAACATCGCCTTCGGTAACAATATAATCCGTCAATTGCCAAACTGATGGGTCTGAGCTCATTAAGTAGGCAGTCCAAATTCCATTAGTAGCTGAAAAGCCCGTTTCTACTCCCGAGTCTGCGCATGGTTCGTCGGTGTTCCAGCCGGGAACATTATCGAAGCCTGTTTGCTTTTCTGTGCCGGGCTCCTCGAAACTGGCGTTTTCAACGGTTATCGGTGCCAGTTCTGGTGGCGAAGGATACAAACGAATATCGTCAAAGTACACTACGCCTGTGCCGCCGGGTTGAGGATTGTCCCTGTCGCCGAATCCAATTCCGATTGCCTCGACATTGGTAAGGTCAACGCCCTGGTCTGCGAACCGCTGCAGGTCAATGTCCCACTGTGTCCACTCGTCCGTCTGAGTTGCATTCGGATTATCGTGATAGACCACAGCGCTTTCGTTGAGAACGACATAAATCTGCTCTGGCTCGTTACTTGGCATTTCCACTCCGATATCCTGCTGCGACCATAGTTGTGGGCTCACGGTACCGGTAGTCTCGACGTTGGAGAATACGGCCGTGCAGTTTGCAGTAGAATTATGGCT
>JASFMF010000068.1:0-7448 GCA_050117705.1 Phycisphaerales bacterium | reverse complement strand
TTCTTTCCGATTTCCACGTCCTGATTCGCCGAGCAGGTCGCCACCTGTTCTATTTGTTTGCTCGAGTCAACCGGCGTGCTCATCTTTTGCAGTTCATCTACAATTGCCGCCACAGCCGCATCGACGCCGCGTTTAACCTGCATCGGATTGGCCCCGGCCGTAATGTTTTTAAGCCCCTCGTCGAAAATACTCTCGGCCAGGATAGTTGCGGTCGTCGTCCCGTCGCCGGCCACGCTCGATGTCTTCGACGCCACTTCCTTGACCATCTGTGCCCCCATGTTCTCGTATGAATCTTCCAGTTCAATCTCTTTTGCCACTGTCACGCCGTCTTTTGTAACGGTCGGCGAACCGAAGGATTTCTCCAGCACGACATTCCTGCCGCACGGACCGAGTGTGATTTTCACTGCCTTTGCCAGTTTGTTCACGCCTTTTTGTATGGCCGCGCGAGCGTCTGTACCAAAAGCTATTTTTTTAGCTGCCATATTTTTCTCCTGTTTTATAGATTATCGTTTTTTTGTGTGCTTTCCGTTTTTAATATTGCTTTCTTACTTTTCAATCACCGCCATAATGTCCGACTCACTCATAATCAGATACTCTTTGCCGTCTATCTTCACCTCTGTCCCCGCGTAGCTCGTGAAAAGCACATTGTCACCCTTTTTCACCTGTAGTTTTCTTGTCGTCCCGTCGTCAAGCACTTTACCCTCACCGACGCTGACAATTTTACCTCTTTGCGGTTTTTCTTTAGCGCTGTCCGGCAGGACTATCCCGCCCGCTGTTTTGGTTTCCGCTTCAAGACGCTGAACAAGCACCTTATCTGCCAATGGTCGAATCTTCATTTTGTACTTACTCCTTTCGAAAAACTTACTTAATTTTTTATCTTTTTTTCTTTATTTAGGAAACGTTATGCGATTTTTCTGTTTTTGTCGTTGAGTTACGTTGCAAAGATGTCGCTGCGATATTTTTTAATGAATAGCCTGTGTAATTGCTCCCGCAGAATGCCCATATTGACCGGCTTGTCAATTACGCTGAAAACATCCAACTGCAGCGCCTTGCCCAGCAGTGATTCGCCCGCAAAGCTGGTCAATAGAATACACGGCAAAAGCGGATAGTCCATTCGTATAATCTTTATCGTTGCCAGCCCGTTGGATTCTTCCGAGTCCATATCCACGATTGTCGTATGAATGCGTTTGCGCCCGATGATATTGACAAAGTCCGATGCATTCTCCGCCACCAGCAGATTAATACCTCTCGGCCTGAATATATGGCGCAGCGCCTCCGGCCATGCCCAGTGCGCCTCACTGGCAAGTACGTTAATCTCTTCGAGTTTTGACAGATTAGAGACCATATCCGTATACTCCTTCCAAGATATGTGCAAATATTGTGCCAAAGGCCTTTTTATCCGGCCATATCGGCGCAAGTGCTTATTTTAGATATGCTTAAGATGTTGGCTGCGTGCAAACCCCCACCTGCCAAAAACCAAGCTAACACCCTCCCTTCTGCCATCCTGACAGGTTCACCCCGTGAGATAGTGGAACTTATCTAACTGGGTTTTACCCCGTGGAACGTAGGGGCGGCTCGGGACTTGTGCCATAGGTAACCGCCCTATTTGCCCCAAATTGTTAGCCCAGCAGGGGGTGCACGCTAATAAAATCTCGTTTTCAACTTTAAGTTGTGATTTTACATTTTTAACTTTAACTTTTAACTTTTTTACGTTATCCTTCCACAAAAGGCATGCTGCATCCAGGAGCGAAATCAACGCGAGATATGATTAAACACAGCGCGTAATCTTTTTAACGTCTTATACAGAAACAGACTGCATAATCGTTGTTAGCGTAAAACCAAAAAATAAATAAACAATACGTTTAATCCACTATGAACGATATAGAGGATATCCAATGGCAAGCAAAGCTCGACCCAAAAACAATGTATGGATGATGAGATGCTATTATATCTCTACTTATATTCTTGCATTGATTGCCATACTCGGTTTTTGTTTTTCAATATCATCATCCCGCCGTGTAGCTGAAACATTAGACTTTGTTCAAAAGGAACTCTCAATCTTTACGATGCCTTTAATAGAGATCACTGACTTCACTTGGGTTAACGATAGTAATGAGCCAATATCACGAGCAAATCCTCCAGTTGGCCTATTAGTTACTTTCAAAAATGCGTCGAATGTTGCTATTAAGTTAACAGCTTCGTCAATTACTGTGTATTATGGTGAGAAAAAGCTCGATGATGTGACACGTACCGTTGGTGGCGAAGGGACATTAATAATGATGCCAGGAGAAGAATCGCATGTAGGCACAATTCAAGGTGCATTATTCCCACGCTATCTAAAAAACAGAAAAGGCATCTTTGAATCCCCAAATCTGAATATTCATTTCAAAGCCACATTCTCTCGTCTACAAGGCATGGACATTTATGAGTACTCAGCAGTTAAAGAAATTGGCTTCAATCCTGATCGTCCTGGGATTAAAAGAATTCAAACGAATGAAGAAGTGTTGAAGCGAATTAAATAGAAAGATTTCCTCCCCGAAAAAAGCGCGTACGCGCTTTGCGTATATACTGTTTAAACTTTCAAATTTCCGCCTAAACCCTATCCCCTAAACCCTGTCTTTCACTTCCGGCAGCACATGCTAACAATAATGAGCATCGAGTCACGGACATTAATTTCGATTTCAATTGATTTTCAGCCAAAATATGGTATAATACCCACATATCGGCCAGATGGCCGAAGAGACCCGCCAGCAGGCGGAAGATTCACGCCAGAAGGCACCTAAACTCTGTGGAGTTTACCCGGCTTCAGACGGGTTGCACGCTCTACGCTGTGGAATTTATCCGGCTTTAGACGGGCTAAACGCTATGCCTAATATTTTCACGAACAACCAACAACCAACAACTAACAACAAGCAACAACTTTGTGCTCATCTGTATTCTGTCTTCTGTATCCTGTCTTCTGTTCTCTACAAATGTAAAGAATGTTCGACAAATCGACCCTTTATATGCAAAACAAAGCCAAAGATAAAATAGGCAAAATGGGCAAAACAAAGCCTGTCCTGAGCGGAGTCGAATGGGCCAATCAAAGCCGACAACGAAAAATGCCGATTTTTATACCAAAAGCTCTGTTTATCTTTTATAATCAGTAATGTGCCAACGAATGAATAAAGGTTTGCGTTTATGGGTATGACCGATATAGCTTATCAGAAGTGTATCAATCCGGATTGCGGAGCGGAATTCGACTGCTCTCAGGCAATGTTCAAGTGTCCACAATGCGGTGAGCTGCTGGATATAAGCTATAACTGGGACAAAATCGAAGTTCCCAAAAAACTAAAACGTTTCGCCAAACGCTGGGCCAACAGAAACAAGCCCCTGGACCTATCCGGCGTATGGCGATTCCGAGAGCTGTTGAACTTCTGCGAAGATAAATATAAGGTGACAATCGGCGAAGGCCAGACCATCCTCCAGCGGAACGACGCCGTCGCCGAATACGTCGATATGCAGCCGGGCTCTTTATATCTTCAATACGAAGGACTCAATCCATCCGGCTCATTCAAAGACAACGGAATGACCGCCGCGTTCAGTCACGCAACAATGGTCGGCGCAACCTCCAGCGCCTGCGCATCCACCGGCAACACCTCCGCATCGGTGGCATTATACGCCCATAGTTGCAACATAAAATGTACGGTATTCATCGGCTCCGGCCGAATCGCATTCGGCAAATTAAGCCAGTCGATGGACTACGGCGCGCAAACAATTCAGATACTCGGTGATTTCGACGACTGCATGCGCCAAGTCCAGGACGTTTGCTCACAGCTTGGATTATATTTGCTCAACTCATTAAACCCATTCCGGCTCGAAGGGCAAAAGACCATAATGTACCGAATCATCGAGGGCCTGGGCTGGGACGTCCCCGACTGGATTATCGTCCCCGGCGGAAACCTCGGCAATTCCAGCGCCTTCGGCAAGGCCTTCTACGAATTAAAGCAGCTTGGCCTGATAAAACGAATACCGCGAATGGCAATTATTAACGCCACCGGCGCAGATACCCTCACCGATTTGGTAAATAACAAAAAGCTGACCTGGAACAACGGCAACGTTGACCAGGCCATTATCGATAATTATTACGCCGACCTGACGGCCCGTAACTTTTCGCCGCACACCTGCGCATCGGCGATAGAAATATCCAGGCCGGTCAACCTGAAAAAATGTCTCCGCGCAATCGATATCTGCGACGGCATTGTTCGCGCCGTTCCGGACGAAGAAATCGTTGATGCCAAAGCGATCATTGGCAAATACGGCCTCGGCTGCGAGCCCGCATCCGCCGCGACCATAGCAGGTTTGAAACATCTCAGGGCCGAAGGCCTAATCGGCAAAGATGAGCGTGTCGCATGTGTGCTTACCGGCCATCCGTTAAAAGACCCCAACGTAACCGTCAACTACCACAAAGACAAACAGGGCCAGTTCAGCAACTCCCCCATCGAAGCACCTAACGACCTTGACGCGATTATAAAGCTAATCAAAAAGTAACTGTTAAAACATAGTTACACTGCTGCGTTACGCAGGCCTGAAATGACAAAACCAATAGTAAGAGCTAAAGAATCGATTGTATGTAAAAGAACCGTAATCTGGCTGGCGCGGAATAAGCCGGGAGTGACAAGGCCATTCTTATTCGCAGCTTTCAGCCCGAGCACCGCAACCGGCAAAGTTAAAAGATACAATAAGCCGGCCAAAAACAATGGACTATGAATCAACATAATTCCAGCAATGACATAACTGCCAATCAGCGCTATTCTATAAATCCAAATCGCTGTCGGCACGCCGAATCGAACCACAAGTGTTTTCTTACTTACTTCCGCATCGGCAGCAACATCAGGAAACTCGTTTATGAGAATCACTAAAAATATCAGCAAAGCAACTATGACGGCAGGCAAAAGCGGAACTGTATCGAACGACTCTGTTTGCAAATAATATGAGGCATATACCGGAAACACTCCAAATAGCAGCGCTATCACAAACTCGCCAACACAGCGGTATCCCAATTTGAAAGGCGGCGCGGTATAAAAAAAGCCGCCGAGCAAACCGACGACGCCGAGAATTAAAATAAAATAGCTCTTCGTCAATAAAACAATGAGAATCCCGATTACCGAGCCTAAGACAAAACAAAACAACGCCGTTAGCAACGTTGTCTGGGCGGAAAGAATATCCTCCTGGATAAAACGCCGGCCTCCGGAAAACGGCGTCGGATTCTTGTTGACCCAGTCGTTGCCGGAAATATGGTCGAAGTAATCGTTGGTAATATTGGCACCCGCGTGCAGGGCCATTATTGCAAGCAGCGCTAAAATAAATAATCCAAGATTGAAGGAACCTGTAGTTGCAAAAGCTAAAGAAGTGCCGACCAAAATTGGTGCCGCACTTGCAACGAGAAACTTCGGCCTTGCGGCAAGGAAAAGAATAACCAATTTCGATTTTTCAGAACGAGATTTCATATGTCGTCAGTATTTTACACAGCTTAACAAAATTGAGAACCGAAATTTTTGAAATTGGATTTGTTTTGCATAAAAAGGTTCTCGAGCCGATGGAATAAGAAAAGTAAAGAACAAAAATTATTCTATTGACCATGGAGGGCCAGAAAATAAATCTTAATGATTTTGTCGTAAATGTCTTTTGCAAAGCTGGTGATTTTATGAAAAGTTATTTCCCGGCAAGAAACATAAGAATAGAGGGCTTTAAAAAAAAGCAGGACGGATAAAAAATCCGTCCTGCATAGTAATTGCGAGTAATACGTTTGTGGAACTATTCGTTGTCGCTGAGGTTCCAGCTTGTTGTCTGAATTACAGGAGTTGCTTCAGGTACAGGCATATCGAATAGCTTGGAATTTTTGAACATTGCAAGCTTGTCAGACCAGTTTACCATAGAAGCTGTCTGAAGCTCTGCCTGTCTCTTCTTAAGCTCATTCAGCTTACGATTGGAATCTTCACGGGCGGCCATCGCCTTAGCCAGTGCAGTCGCTAAATCGGTTCTTTGGGTAATCATCTCATTGTGCTCGCTGGTCTTGACGACTACGCGTTCGGCCTTGACCTGCTGTATTCTTGCATTGAATCTTGCCTTTACAGCATCAAGATATACCTGTGCGGCCTCGCGATTTGCGGCGTTGGCAGACAGAACAATATTCACGTCGGCCTGCGCGGTGGCAAGCTCGGCATCAATGTTGGCATTTTCGCGTATCTTGGTTGTATTGGCGCCTGCCACCATGCGGTCACAGACAGCTTCGCCGCGGAGGCTCTGGCTTAATGCCAGTTCTTTGTCGCGGGTTATCTGTGCCTTCAGTATGGCATTTTCCATTGCGAATTGTGCGTTAATTCGGCTGATTGCCGCATCTGTTTTTTGGCCTAAAACGGTCGCCTGTGTTAATGCCTGCTGATAATCGGCTTGTGCGATTTTCTCAGATGACTGGACTGAATTGTCAATCTTGGCCAGTTCGGCGTTAAGAGACCTGCGAGCCGAATCAACCTGGGCATCAATCTGTATTGCGAGGGCTTCCTGTGAATCAGATATGCTTTGGGCTTCGGTCATAAGCTTCGAGTACTGAGCATCGCCGCGCTGTTGTATAGCCCAGAGCGTAACTTTAAGCTCTTTGATATCATTTCTGCCGCTCTCGGAAATCGCATTGGCTTCTACAAGAAGCTGGTCTGCACGAGCGTTGGAAATCTGCTCCAGAGCGTTAGCCTGACTTTGTAAATCCAATACCTCGGCTTCTTTTTCCTTGCGGAAGGATTCAGCCTGAACAAGGTTCTGGCGGTATTTGGATTCTACGACGTCCATCTCCTTTTTGGTCTTGATTTCAAGTTCGCTGAACCGTGAGCGAGCCTGTGCTTCAAGGGCGTCCGCGATGGCGAACTGTTCGGAAGCAATGGCTTCTTCCTGTTTCCTTACGGCCAGAAGATTCGTCTTGGCTTCCGCAAATGTTGCTTCGGCGACCAGCTCATAGGCGTCGGCCTGTGCTCTGGATCTCATAACCTCGGCAAATTTTGTGCGGTATTCTGCGATGTGGTTCGGTTCTATTCTGGCTGCGACAGGCGCGACCTCCGGTACCGGCGGAACTTCGTGCAGTCCTTCCGGCTGCTGATCTGCCGGAGTGGTGTTGTTTTTGAGCTCCACTTTCTTGGCAGCTTTCTTGGCAGCTATTTCATCTAACATTTGCTGCTTGATTTTTGCAGCTTCGGCTTCAGCTTCGGCAATAATCTGAAGTTTTTGTGCTTCGGCTAAAGCTTCGGCATGGATGGCTGTCTGACGTACGGCTTCGGCGCGAGCTGCGGCTTCGGCCTTTACAAATTCGGCACGTGCGACTTCCTCAACTCTGTCAGAACCAATCCGAAGTTTCCTGACTTCGTTGAGCTCATCGTCGAGTCTGGCCTGAATTTCAGCAAGCATCGATTCGTAGTTGG
>JASFMF010000067.1:0-7467 GCA_050117705.1 Phycisphaerales bacterium | reverse complement strand
CGAAGGTAAGCTCAATGACACCTATTATTTCAGATTCTATCTGTTCGGGAGTACAGAAAATATGGGCATCATCCTGCGTAAACTGTCTTACTCTGAAAAGCCCGTGCATAACTCCACTGGCCTCGTGACGGTGCACAAGACCAAGTTCGGCAACGCGCTTCGGAAACTCGCGATATGAATGCTTTCGGGTTTTATAAACAAGACAACCGCCGGGGCAATTCATCGGCTTTATCGCATAGTCGGCCTCGTCGAAACTCGTAAAGTACATATTCTCTTTGTAATTATCCCAATGGCCGCTTTTATGCCAAAGCTCTTCGTTAAGAATAATAGGTGTACGAATCTCCTCATAGCCATACTTTCTGTGAACACCCCGCCAAAAATTTACTATAGAGTTCCAGATAATCATCCCTTTGGAGTGGATAAATGCAAAGCCGGGACCGGCTTCGTTGAAACTAAATAAATCCAGTTGCTTTCCTAAAACCCGGTGGTCTCTTTTTCTTGCCTCTTCCAGTCTTTCCAAGTAATCATTCAGCTCTTTTTTCGTAGGCCAGGCGGTGCCATAGACCCGTTGCAGCATTTTTTGTGTCGGGTCACCGTGCCAATACGCACCGGCTACGGACATAACCTTAAAGCTTCCGACCCTGCCCGTGTCGGGCACATGCGGGCCCCGGCACAAATCCTCGAAGCTATCCGAGTGCGAATAAAAACTAATAGTGTCACTATCAGCCCGGTTTATATTATCGGTTTTATATCTATCACCTGCTAATTTCGCCAAAGCTTCCGTTCTGGTTACTTCCTTACGAACAAACGGCTCGCCCGCCTTTACAATCTCAGCCATTTTTTTCTCGATACGTTCGAAATCGGTCGGGCGAATCGGCTCATCAAGGTCGATATCATAATAAAATCCATCTTCAACGGTCGGGCCATAGACAAGCTTCGTATCCGGCCAAATACTGCATATAGCCTCGGCCATTACATGCGCACAGCTATGGCGCAAAACATCAAGACCTTCTTCATCTTTAAGAGTAACGATTTGAACCTCTGCATCGCTGTTAACAGGTGCGGATAAATCGACTAATTGTCCATTTATTTTCGCTGCTACCGCCGCCTTCGCAAGCCCTGGCCCTATCTGTTCCGCCAATTGTTTTGCTGTCGTGCTCTCGGCAACATTCATTACGCTGCCATCGGGAAGTGTCACTTTTACCATATTTCTATCCGATATTACCTAACTTTTTACATTTCTCTGCGAATATATCAGTGAAGCTGAAATTGTCAATATTATTTATCGTCCGATTTATTTCTTGCCTTAACAGTCTTCTCAGTTTATAATAAATGTAGTCATGTGAAAGTACAAACTTGTAGCGAGGAAGGTAGAATGGATGTAAATCTTGTACTGTTCAAGAAAGGCGGCTCACAACAATCTTTTTCTCTACCGAGTAATATCACGATGCTTGGCCGACGCCACGACTGTGATTTATGTATCCCCCTGAAGGAAGTCTCCAGAAGGCATTGCCAGTTGAACCAGAACAATGAGTCTATAAAAATTCGTGACCTTGACTCCCGCCTCGGGACATTTCTTAACGGCAAACGCATAGACGAAGCACCGGTTAAGGCCGGCGATTATATCAGAATAGGCCCGCTCACATTCCAGCTTCAGATAGACGGCAAACCTGAAAAACCGGTCCCGCCCGCGCCGTCCCGACCAAAACCAGCAAAATCGGCACCAAAGCCAACTCAACCAAAGACGCCAGCCGAGGCACCTTCCGGTAGTTTTCCCGATATGGATATGGAAGCAGATAAGTCCGATTCCTTCCTGATCGAACTCGAAGACCTCTGATTTGATTTTTCCTTTAGTACCCACCACTATAAAAAAATATACTTTGACTATTTTAGTGAATCTTTAAACTTGAAAATGCCTGCAAAATATATTATTTTAAAGGTTGCGAGTTTGAGTCTTCCGTATTTGTTGAAAGAGAAGTTATATGCAAATTTTAGGTTTTATTGAAATTCTCTCAACAACTCAAAACTACCTGTCACCGGCAAAGGTTAGTTTGGCTTCATCCTTAACATCTCTGCCTTTTAACCCAACAAAACTCATTTTTTTAGTAGCATGGGTATATTTTTGCCTGTATCTGATTCAACGCACCCAGTTTAGCCCACTGGTACCAATCAAATATAAAACAATTGCCTATATTATCACACTTTTTACGGGGCCGTTACTTCTGCTTGTACTGCTAATCGCAGATACGTTTAAAAAATCTTTCAAAAGCAATTACAGCATCGTAGATACGATAAAACAACAGGTTAAGGACGTTATTGAAAATATTCGGTCTCGAAGCCAGAGAGTCGGCGACGAAGATACAGTAATAAGGCTGCTTGATTCATCGGGTAAAAGTATCGACGAGATATACGGTCACAGTGACAAGAAAAAACTGGACAGCCGTGTTCTCGACTTAACCGAACAAATCGTCGCCGATGCCCTTGAGCGGCGGGCCAGCGACATTTTAATCGACCCTACAGACGAGTCAACATACACAATCAGACTGCGGATAGACGGTGTGCTCAGAATTGTTAAAGAACTTCAAACTGAAACCAGCAAGGCGGTTGTAAACAGCATCAAAGCTGTTTCAAGCATGGATATATCCGAAAAACGCAGGCCGCAGGATGGCGCATTCATAGCAAAAAAAGGCCAAAAAACCGCTTCCTTTCGAGTCGCAAGTGCCGGTGTTTTCAACGGTGAAAAGCTTTCGATAAGGGTATTGAACCAGGATGCAAGCACATTTACCATCACTGACGTAGGACTAAGTAAAAAACAATATTCAATTATTCAGGATGCTATAAGCAAACCTTCAGGTATGATATTGGTATGCGGCCCTACCGGCAGCGGAAAAACTACAACTCTGTACGCAATGCTCAATGAAATAGACCGATTTACACGCAATGTCATTACAGTTGAAGATCCGATTGAAGCGGTTCTTCCGACGGCCAGTCAAATTGAAATTAATCCGAAGGCTGAGATTACTTTTGCAAAAACATTACGCAGCGTCCTGAGACAGGATCCCGACGTAATATGCGTGGGCGAAATACGAGATGAGGAGACGGCGGAGATTGCGTTGAGAGCATCACAAACCGGGCATCTCGTTCTGGCCACAATACACTGCGACAGCAATGTAACAGCGCTGGTCAGATTGATGGATTTAGGAATATCACCTCTTCTGCTATCGTCGGGACTGAGTCTTCTGTCTTCCCAGAGATTACTTCGACGGCTTTGCAAACACTGCAAAAGACCAGCTCATCTAAGCCAGGATTTAATCCAAAAATTCCAAAGCAAAGGCATAGATTATGAAAATATCTTCGAAGCCAAAGGTTGCAAAAATTGTGAGGGAACCGGCTATTTCGGAAGAACGGCCATCTGCGACCTTATGGTCGTAACAGAACAATTGAAGTCCGGCATCGCTAATAATGAAACATCTATTGCTGAATTGAGAACGGATGATGATAAGAAGAATAAGTCAAAGCTCAGAAAAGAAGGCTTAAAAAAGGTAACATCCGGAATAACAAGCCTCGAAGAACTAAAAAGAGTGGTAGGATAAAGTTTATGGTGTTTTGGGCAGGTATATTAGCAGGTGGGTTTTTTATCTGGATCGCCGTTAAAATAGGATTTTATGAAACATTTGCCATTCTTTTCAATATTGTAATTTCAATCTATGTCGCTATATTCCTGACACCAATAATTTTAGATATCGTACCGGCGGCCGGTGAAACACAATTTTGTAATGCGCTGGCTCTGATAGTTATAGCAGCAGGAACTTTTTTAATCCTGTTCGGATTAACATACATCCTTCTTACAAGCCAATACAAAGTGTCGTTTCCAAAAATATTTGATATTCTCTTCTCAGGTGCGCTGGGATTCCTTACCGGCTTCCTTATCCTGAGCTTCATAGTCTTTATCATCACAGTCACTCCAATTTCTCAAAACCGTTTCGTAAAGCAGATTGGTCTCGACAGAAAATCCCAGCAGGCCAACATATCATATATCTGCTGGTGGTGTGATTTGGTTAATCGGTTTGTATCTTCGCCTGAATCAAAGATAACAACTGAGGAAGCCATAGATAAATTGATTAACTGCGTGCAAATAAAAGAACAGGATAAAACAGGTGAAGAAACCGGAACAAGAACTCCCGCCGAATCCAATGAACCAACAACAAGTAATAGCCGGCCTGATTCACGGTAAAATATCGAACATGCTCTTCTCTCCTTCTTACATAACAGTGTTTCAATAAGACTACGAAAGCGGGCAAGTCCCGCCGGGGCAGGCACTCGTCGGACACGGGCCGCCCGGACAGGATTCGCAGGCCTGACTTGATGATTTACCCTGGCCAACAGCAAATCCACTCAGCAGCTTTTGTAAATTGGAACTGCCGCATTTCTCGCATTTATGTTTCTTCGAAGTGCTCGATTTTTCGAGGAACTCCATCTTATGACCACACTTGTTACATTTGTATTCAAATATTGGCATTTCTTAATCTCGTATTAAAATCACTATTAATTTACTTACCAGTCAATAATTTTATCAGTTCTTTTTGTTGAGAGAAATCGGGAACTATAACATGTGCGCCGGCTTTGACCAGACGGGTGCGTTTTTCAATGCTTAAACCATGCCTGCGGATTTCATCACTCGCAAGGCCAACAGCGATGCCTCCCCGCTTTCGGCACTCGCGTAATTCAACAGGGCCATCACCAAAGACGGCTAATTCCAGACCCTGCAGATTATGTTCGGTCATTATTTTTTCAATGACCATCTTCTTGGAATACTTGGTGACATCACCGAGAGCCCCGTATACACCGCCATCAAAAAGCTCAGCATATCCAAGTGCTTCGGATTCAGCGAGAACATCCTGATGGTCCGTTCCACTGGCCAGATAAAGTTTTATACCTCTTTGACGCAGGTCTTTCAAAAATTCTAATGAGCCCTTAATTGTATAGTCATTGATGTCAAGCTCGCCGCGTTTGAATTTTTCGATACGCTTGTTAACAAGCTCCATCAGGGCATTATTATAAATTTCCTTATAGCCGAATTTATCGAGCACTTTATCAGCATTAACAACTCCAAACTCTTTAACCATCTCGACGAGAGCTTCCATTTGAATAATTGTCTGAATGCCTGTGGATTTCTCGATATAATCAGTGGCACGATTTCGCACCTTATGGTAAAGGGTTTCATCCGCCGTTTCGTATTTATCATCGAGAATGGCTTTAATCATTACAGGAGCCATTATTTGCTCCCAGCCCTGCCTTAATGTGCTGATGGTTCCATCATTGTCAAATACGGCGTGTTTAATTTGACCAAAAGGTATTGATTCATAGCAAAGCTCTATCTCGCTATTATTGACATAGCAAGCTCCTCGCCTGTCTGTTGCAAGTTCCGGCTGATAGATATAATCGGCATCTTTACCAAGCTCTATTATTTCCGCGCCCGATGCAGTGCCGGTCTGGAATAATTTTTGAACAGTAACAGCGGCTGCGAAATTCGCAAACTCAGCCGCCTCCGCCGGAGTAATTCCTGCACCTAAACATAAAGCCAGTGCACTTGTCACTGTATCACCTGCTCCGACGATATCGAGCTTTTTTAATAACTGAATACCCGGAACCTCGTGGATGCCATCGGCGTCAACGGTTATGATACCGCGTGGGCCGCGGGTAAGAAACACAGGTTTACTAAACTGCTGATAAAGGTTTCGTGCATATTCTTTCAAATCGGCCAATGTAATTACGTCGTCCAAATTGACATCAACATTGTTTAACTTCGCAGCTTCAAAATCATTCGTTTTGCGATATATGTTTTTGAATTTATGACCGAAGTGTCTTGAATCGAGCAAAACTTTTTTATCTGCATACTTTTTAAAAAGAGCATTGGCCTGCTCTATGAAAGATTCATTTGTAATACTGCCGGGTACCTGCTGGTTTACTATCAAAACATCTGTGTTTTTCAGAGCATCTTCAATGCCATCCAGAAGGACCTTGTCAGTCGCCTCGGTTCGCTTATTGAAAAAGCCAAAATCAACGCGTGGCTTTTCGTTACCCTCAAGATATGGCTTGCCGAATGTCACGGTATCAAAATTTTCTTCCTGAACAACCAGACAGGTCGTATCAACATCCAGTTCATGGAGCTGGCGTCTTAGCTCTCTTCCAAATATATCATCCCCGACAACTCCTATCACTTTTATAGCCGCCGGCTCAAGAGCGGCGAGATTTGCGACAACGTTCGATGCCCCTCCGAGCGAATAGTAATGTTTACCGACAGCCTGCGCCTGCAAGCCGGTTTCGAGCGAGACTTCCGAGCCGCAATCATCGAGTAGCCAGTAGGCATCAAGACAAAAATCGCCGTAAACCGCTATCTTTACGCGCTTAATCCGACTCAAAATTTCTTTGATTCGCTCTTGTTTCATAGTTTGGTACTTTATTTAATCTTTTTTAGAAGCTGCTCAAGTCGCTTTATAGATTGCACCATACAACGAACAGTATGATAATTCACTTTCCAGGAATGGCTCATATGTGTCCAGGCAGGCTCGCCTTCTCTTTTGAGCAACGGCCACCATTCACCAACAGGATGATTTATCATCTTGTCGAAAACAAAACGATGCACATTTTCATAAGCCGGCCAGTATTCATCAGGCCCGAAACGTAAAGCCCCCTCCAACATTCCAATCATAACTTCCGCCTGCTGCCAGAACTCTTTCTCCCTGTCGTAAACACCTCCTGCATGAGGTCCCTCCACATAAACACCACCGTATTCCTCATCGATACCGTTTTTCATTCCATGATCCATCGCCTTCTTGACAATGTCCCGGTATCCCTCAAAACCGGAACCCATAACATCCGTAGCGTGTGCGAGCAGCCATGCAAATTCCACATTGTGTCCGGCCGAGGTATTGTCCTCAGCATTGGTCTTTTCCCCACCTTCGGCAAATCGATCCCAGCCCCAGACGATATCGAATTTTATCTGCGGCGCAATCTGCCAGTCGGGCGTGAACTGTGGTATTCCCGTTGCATATTTCGGGTGCAGGATTCTCTTTAAGAGGATATCAATATCTTCGAGCAGCTTACGTTTGTGTATGCTCTGACCGCTGCACTCATATAACGTAGTAAACGCCTCCATCAGGTGCATATGAACATCGAGCGTTTTTCTGTCACCACCACCGCCGCCCGGCCCGCACAGGTCCCAGTTCCTTTCAAACATCTCGAAATATCCACCGTACATCGTATCGGCACAATATTTCTGGACAAGGTCGAATACTTTTTCAGCGTATTCCAGCCCCCTTGAGTCACCCGTTGCTAAGGTATATTCACTGAGCGAATAAATCGCGAAACTAAAGCCATAAAGAATCTTCTTACCGATGGCAACATTACCTTTACGGTCTACCGTCCAGAAGAATCCGCCGTATTCGTTGTCCCACATTTTATTGA
>JASFMF010000066.1:0-7489 GCA_050117705.1 Phycisphaerales bacterium | reverse complement strand
ACACCTATTTGTTGCAGGGTGTCCTCGCTGACTTCCATAATGAGCATTTCGACGAAGACCTGTTCTCTCGCTATATCAAGCTTTTCTATAATCTCAGATATAACCTCGAAGTCCTGTGAGGATGCAGTGATAATCAATGAATTTGTACCAATATCGGCAGTGACCTGTACCTGTTGAGTTGCTTCGAGTGCACCGGCGATTTTAAGGTTCGACAGGGCAGCCGTAAGAGATTCGGCAACCTCTTCGGCCTGGGCATGTTGAAGATAAACCACGTGAACATTGTTCGTTCCGGTGGGGCGTTGAATATCGAGCTGTATTATTAGTTCATTGATGGTTTCTGTGTCCTGGGCGGTAGCAACGACAATTAAAGAATTTGTTCTATTATCAGGCATAATTTTTATGTCTGATGCAATTTGAGGCATATTTCGGATCCGGGCGGCCTGCATGTAAGTTGCCTTTTGTTTTTCCATTATTCGTGTAATTTGCTCGCTGAGGACCTCTGCTGAAGCGTGCTGTAAGCCGGATACAGTAACCTGCTCTTTTGAGCCTGTTACGTCAAGGTTCTTAATAATTGTGGCAATATGATGTATATTCGAACAGGTATCGGTAATCACAATTGAGTTTGTTCTCGGATAAGTCGCCAGTTGAGCACCTTCAGCCAAAAGCGGCTGAATAATCTGACTGACTTCCGCCGCGTCGGCATAACTCAAGGGTATAATCTGGGTAACGATAGAATCGTTTAGAGGTATATCTGCGGGATTACTTCCCACCCGAACCAGTAAGTTACGTTTTGCAGCATCTGCTCTCGGTACTATCTTGACAAGGTTTTCGCCGGGTACAGCGGCATATCCCTGTACTTCCAGAATTGATTCCAGAACTTTATAGAGATTATCAAGACGTATCCTGGTTGGAGACATCAAAGTGACAGTGCCACTTACGCTTTCGTCGACAACAAAGTTGATACCCGTTATATCTCCAACGGTTTTAATAACCGTACGAATATCAGCTTGCTCGAAGTTTACAGATATAAGCTCGTGAGCCATTTCCGGATTATTCAGAAATGGCATATTCAACGTTTGTGGGCTGTCTTGTAAAAATAAATGCTCCACTGAAGCGATAGGTTTCTCACTTTGAGCCGGAAGCTTCCTCGGAGACTGAGCTCGCATTTTTGTTGAAGACAGAGTATTTCTTTTGGAGTCTGTGACGGGTATTAAATTATTTTCCGAGATCTTTTTATTTTCCGGAACCTTTTTATTTTCCCTGATTGTTTGAGATACAGGATAAATTGCCGGAATTTTTTGATTGTTTGTGTTGGTGTAATTTTCGCTTTTCGTATGTGACTGTTTTGCACGCTTGAAAGCAGAACCTTCAGGATTAATATTTATAATCTGTTTTTCGGCATTTTCCAGCCGCGTCTTGATTTTCGCATGTATAGAATCCGATTTGCAGCCTGAAAGATTGATGTACAAAATGCATATGAAACAAAATAGGCTGTTCAACAACTTATGCACTGTTTGTTTGCTTATTTTTAATTTTTTTAATAACATCTGTTTTGCCTTTTCATCCCGATTTAATGCAAAGTTAGTAATAGTTCTTTAGTCTCGCCGTTACGAAACAGCTCTAAATTTATGGCTTCCTGTGCTTTTGCTTTTTTGAAAACCTGTAACGCCTTTTGCTTGCTGGTCAGTCGGTTTCCATTAACTTCGAGAATAACATCTCCATTTTTTAAGCCGAACATTTTTGGTACGGGTATTTTTTCTAAGCCGGTTATTTTCAGGCCCTCTACCTGGTCGTTGACAATATAAGGTTCAAAGACTGCTTTTGATAATATCTCCGCCATATGTTTTGCTCTTGTTGGAATTGTGGCAGGGGGGTTATTTCCCCGCAGGATTGGCCTGGTGGCTTTATTTATCTGGTTGGTTGTTTTTGAAGGAAGCGTTTGTATATCAGTTCTGTTTTGCTTGCCGCCCCTTTTAAGCGTTAACATTTTTCTTCGCCCGTCGTGAAGCAAGATAACTGCGTTATCTTCTATACTATTAATATGAGCGTTTGCGATGTTTTGGCCTGTTTTGTAGAGACCGAGCTGTCTGGTTTTTGTATCTTGTATAAGAGCTCGAGAAACCGTTGCGTTGCCGCTTATAGTCCCGACCAGTTCTAAACCAAGTTCCTCTTCGGCCAAGCTTATAGTGTTATCAGATATATTGCTCTGTGAATCTTTCATATGTGACAAGTCCATACCACCAAATATGTTTTGCTTTACGATGTCCGAATAATCTTTAGCGGTGGCTTCAGTCGAATTACCAATTCCGTTACCGGGAACATTTTCGGTTCCGGCCGCCGTTACTGGGGTAAAAATTCCTCCGGGGTGCTGTGGTATAATAATTGTTTTAACAATCACTATGCAAAGCACCATGGCAAGTACTAACTTGGTTATTAATAAACACTTACGAATATGCAATTTGTCACCCGCCTTTCTATAGGACGCACTTACTGCCTTCAAAATCTATCGTCTTATTACATCAGGCACTTAACCACAGGAACCGCCGGATTAAGTGTTGTATTTACCCCTTTTAAAGGTATGTTTCAGTAATTAATTTTATGGGGCTATGAGGGTCGTTGTGGCTGGCCTGATATGACTGTAATTGCTCTAAATTATAACATCAAACGAGTACCAGTCTGACTTTGAAACAGTTCATATTCAAGGAACTGCGAAATAAAATCGATTCTGATAATGGTTAGGTCCGTATAAAAAAATAGCCGGAAATATAACTCGGCAGAGGTGTTATAATCGATATTATCCTACTTTTATTTGCGATGTGAACAGGAGCTTTCCCGGTTATGATTCGGTATTAAAAAGTGATGTAATCGTCATAGGCTGTAATCTGAAAAAAAACTTAATGTTTCTTTCTCAAAACATATCGTTCGGATCATTATTTTCTTGACAAATATTATAGTAAAGTGTAGTATGTATATTGAGGAGGAGGGACACCCTTTTAGCCGTCAGCATTGAAGAGGGAAACTTTTTTTCTTTCCTGATATTATGCTGCCTCTTGGAAAGAATGGAGTCTGTTCGCGAATTTATTTTTCGCACATGAAAGTTTGGTTATATTCTGCCGTGCACAGTCGACCGATTGTGAAGACGAAGAAGGTACGCGCGGGCGAAAAGAAGAATAATGTTATAGCAGTTATAGATGATATTACTAAATCTGCTTTAAGAGGATGGGGTGATGAGGAAGTTAATTTTTGTTTTTATTATGTTAATATTTGTTGTTAGTAATTCGGCTAACGCAAATGTTACGGTTGTGGATATAGTTGATTACAGCGATGGGCAAACCGGTACTTATTTCTTCCCTTATGCCGAGGGTGATTCCAGACGAGACGACTCGCCCTGGTATCGTTATTGGGATGGGGATTGGGGCTGGACACATACCTTTAGTCCACCCGGCCCTGCGCCCGGATCAATAATTTCCGCGACATTGGAAATTAGGGCCTGGGATGTGGACCCTTCTTCAAGTGATATTATTCCTTCTCAGGTTGATATTTTTGGTGGCGGTAGCAACATTGGTATCCTCCAGGGCCAGGATGACCAGTGGTCTACAACTACTTTGATTCTTCCTTCCAGTTTCTTTACTGACCTGATGGATGGAAGCATCGATATATGGATGGATATTGATTCGTTAAATACGTATCAAATGGACATGTGGGCAGTAACTTTAGGATGGTCCAAGCTTACCATTACCTATGAAATAATACCTGCCCCCGGTGCTGTTATGTTGGGTGGTATTGGTGCGTGTCTCGTTGGCTGGCTGCGAAGACGTCGCGCATTATAACGAAAAAGGTGATAAGCGTAAAATCTGGAATTGAATGTAAGAAGGGGGACACTACAGTTGGAATTTTTCTTATAAGGAATCCCGCAATTCCTGAGCCAGTTTGTGCAGTTGCTTGGACGTGATTTTTTTGCAATAGCGGATATTTGCATATTCGAGATACCAGTTCGATATTCTTGCCCAAAGACCCTCGCCTGAGTCTCGTGCCCGGAGCCGCTGAGAGAAGGCGTGTATTGTCTCGTTAAGATGCCGTCGTTGTCCAGCGGCTTTGACCCTTCGGTCCATTCTGTTTAGCATTTTGTGCAGGCTTATAAATGCGGGATTCGTCACTCTTGATTGTTTCTGGCCTTTATACTTTTTCCTGTTGTTATATCGATAGAGGATCAAAAACAGTATGCAGCCAAGGAGGCTTGTGGGTAAGAGCACGCCGACGACAAAGCCAAAGGTCTGATATGACCAGCTTAGCACGCCAAAAAATCCATATTGATAAAAAGCCTGCCGGAGTTGGCGAAGAAGAGCACCGGCTATGTCCTCCATATCCGTCGATTGTTCAGTGGTTGCCGTCGCAGTCAAATCCTCCCCAACGGTGGCTTCGACAATGGTCCACTGGTTTCGTTCCTGGTCCCAGGCTTCGACCCAGGCGTGGGCGTCCATGTTCCGCGCAACCCAGATTTCATCCTGGCTGTCTTTCTCAGTGACTAAAAAGCCGGTAACGTATCGGGTTGGTACGTTGGCCATGCGAAGCAGAATTGCAGCTCCTGAAGCAAAGTATTCACAGTAACCTGTGGATTCTTCTAATAGAAAATGGGTCAGCTTGTCCTTTCCCGGGGGAATGCTAAGCCCAAGTGAGTAGGTGTAATTTTTCTTGAAGTAGTCGGTGACGGCGGCGATTTTTTTGGATGTAGTGTTGCATTCTGCGAAAATCCTGTTTGCCAGTTGACGTACACGTGGGTCAAGTTGTGTCGGAACATTCAGCATCCGGCGGGTTTGTGTTCTGTTTGGGGGGGTTCGCAGGACTGATTTCGTATATGCAATCCCATAACTTTGACCGCTTCCGATGTTCTTTGCGTAAACAATTTCATCGTCGTCACGCATCAATAAATTAAGGGGTGCCCCAAGAGATAATGTTCCCAGTGGTGTGAACATGACATCGGAGAACCGGAATTCAGGTCGGATTATCATGTAATCAGTTTCGGATGGATTTCTACGACTTAAACGAAAATGATTTGTTCTGCCTGCGAAATACATTCTGAACGGACTTTGCTCTGGAAAGAGTACTTCTCGATTTGACAGGTCGAGCCATCGGGATTGGCGGTAAACATCAAAGGCCCTGGCTCTAATGTAACCCGGATTGTTATCGCATGTAATGCTTAACACCGGTGTTGAGTCCTGATTTCCCTTAATCGTTAATATACTTGACAATGTACCGCTTTTGGAGAACCCCATGTGTGAAACGCCACCCGTCGGCCTTTCTATTACGATGTTTCCCCTCCAGAGCCTCACCGGCAGGTAGTTTAGGAGCTCTGCATGACGATACAGTATTGTGCTCATGACCCAACTGCAGTTTGCAGTAACCACCAGAGTCAGGCCGAGGACGAGCCAGAGGGACTTACGTCTGATATACTCCGGAATGAGCTTGTCTATTGATTTGCATGAAGTTGCCGCATAAAGCACAACCAGAATCACAGAAAACAGCTCTGAGAGTCGAAACACAGAGTCCATGTCTTCAAGTAGAAGGATTTGTCCGGCCGAGATTGTGATGGCAATATGAAACAGTCCCAGTGAGGCCGGTAGTTGTTCCGGTGGCCCAAGGAACAGTACGAGTATCATCGAAGCCAGAAAATAACGTGCTATCGTTTCCCATGCGAAAGTCGCAGCTTCCGCATAAGCTAAGCGATGGGGTAAGCTTGTATAGCGATAATGGAGTGCAAACATAATGGTCAGCACAAGCAGGAGCAATGATTTTATAATTCTTTTTTCAGGCTTGATGTTCCATGTGAACCGCCGCTGCAGACCCAGAAGACCCAGCATGCAAAGAATGGCAGGATATGCAATATCCCTGCAGACAAGCGCTGTCAGCATGGAGCTTGTCACCAAAATTATAACAGCTATGATCTTTTGGGTTTTCACAATTGTTTTATCTGACCTTTTAATATATTATCAGCGGATATGAACTGAACGTTACCTGTCCAGTTAAGATTATATTTGTCCGTATTTATTTTACGGGGTTCACCTATCATCAAAACTGTGCAGTGGCAACCGGCCTGGCAGGCTGATTCCAGTAACTTGCTGTATGGTTTGTTCCAACTCCTTAAAATAAAAAAGACCTCGGATATCTCGTAGAAGTGCTCGGTTAACGTTAGCGTTGATTGCTCGAGCGAATAGCTTTTAGATGGTTCAATACCTGCCAGAATCTCGTGTATCTTGTCCAGACGTACCATTCTGGGCCGGGCGGCAAACTTATGCAAATCCGGACCTGCAAGAAGCATATCGACAAGGCATTCTTTATGAATGGTCAAAGCCACAGAGGCACAAAGAGAGATAGCGGCTTCAAGCTCCTTTATTTCGTTAGATTTAGACCGCCTGCGAATTTCAGGTACACCGGTATCCAATACGAGAGCTACGTATTTATCGAAATCGTCATGGTATTCTTTGGTGGCCGGCATGGCTAAGCGTGCCCATGCGCGGGCGTCAATTTTGCGTGGGGAATCTCCCGGCTGAAAAGGACGGTTTCCTGCGTATTGAAGGGATGCCCCTGTACGGCCGGTAAATCTCATGCCGCTGGCACCGACATACCGGCTAAGGTGTCTTTGCGGCATGTGGAGTTGGTAGAAAGCCGGAAGAACGATAAGGTTCTCCTCTCTATCTTGTGATATGCCGAAATTAAATAAATTAAAAGGAAAGCTTGATAAACAAATCGGCTGCCTGATTTGATAGTGTCCGCGACGCTTCGGACGTATTGAGACAGTCACTTCAGCGGTCTCGCCCGGTCCCAGTCGGGAAACAATATGGTTATTTCCAACTTGCTTAATTGTTTTGGGCAGGGCCTTAAATCTCATGCAGAGGTTATAGGCTGGTAGGCGCGCGATATTTTTTATCACGAATTTTAATTGCGTAGTCTGGCCTGCAATAATACGGTCGGGGAGATAACCACTCACCTGAATTTTAGGCCGAAGAACATACCCCATAAGCAGGGCGATTATCACTACTGAAATCAAAGCCGCAAGAACTCCGAAGGAAGGGACTATCAGGGCGGCCAAAGCAACAAAGCCTGTTCCTTTTAGTATTACCTTGCCGGCATCGGTCAGGTTGAAATATAATCTGCCTTTGGTTCTCCTCATTGTGACGGCCGCCTGTTCAAACCGGTACTTTGATACGGCTGACAATATCTTTAATAATCTGTCTGGCGGTAGTACCGCTGTGACGAGTTTTATTGGTTAAAATGATACGATGCGGCAATACGTAAGGGACAAGCCACAGCACATCATCAGGAATCACGAAATCCCGCTTTTGAAAATATGCCCGCGCCCGCGCCGCCCTGGACAGCATTAGACTTCCCCGCGTGCTGATACCGAGCTGAAGACGGTTGTCATTGCGTGTGGCATGAACGATTTCGACGATATACTCCAGAATGCTGTCATCGACGTGAATGTTGGCTGCTT
>JASFMF010000065.1:0-7570 GCA_050117705.1 Phycisphaerales bacterium | reverse complement strand
TCAAGGTAATCGATGGGAAGATCATAAATATATTCGCCTTTATATTTCCCGAACGGCATTATTATATCCATAAGCCACTCTTTTTCAGTCATCTAATCTTGATCCATTCCGCCGACACTGTGTTCATTCCCGACCGGTATCTCAATATTGATAATCAAGTTATCGGGCGGTACGGGCGGCACCCTGCGGTCAATGACGATTGCGAACTCCGCCGCATTCTGACTGTGAACCGTATGATCCCTTCGAAAAGCCACGACCGTAAAAAATACGGTTTTACTTTGGCCGGGGCCGACGGCATCAAAAGCTTTCGTTAAAGTTAACGATTGCCCTTTATCGACTCTGCCTATTTCAATGAATTTATCATCGCCTTCAAGTCTATAGTATACTATCCATTTCCAGACATCAAAATCATCAACGGGCTGTTCCCAGCTTAAATTTAAAATGCTCGTTTCGCTGTTATATTCTCCTGCCAAACTGACGGGTATAGCCGGTACGATTCCGACAACTAAATAGCCGACCTGGTTTGAGTCGGCACTTTCTTTATCATCCTTGTAGGCCCGAACGACAAATGAATATGTAATATTTTCATTTTCGCCGGGGTTAACATCGATTTGATAACTACGGTCGGAAGGAGAAATCGTTGCAATCGGATTACTATAATCATATTCAGCGGTGGAAGGCTTTTTCATAAACAGCTTGAAGCCGTCTATTTTGGCTTGGTCTTCGGTTGAATAATTCCATTCAAGCTGAATTTTTTCTGAAAATGAAAAAGTGGGGATAAGAAGTAATACCGAGCAGATGATTAATTTTTTCATTTTGCGCCATCCTTAGATTTTGGGGTTTAATTTAAGGATGGCACCGGTTTAAGTCTACGTCAAGGTTTCAATAAGTTAGAGAATGCAAATGATAGGACACCATAAGCGATTGCCGTTTCATATGTCGGGTGCCAATGGCCGAAGAAACTAGACAAATTGAACTCCGCCATTATTAAAGCGGCTACCGACATGCCAAGACAGATGCTTGCCAGGTATAAACATGTTTTGATTATGGTTTCACCCAATTTTCGCCCCCCCGGAACAATCGCTCCATGTTTTCTTCTTTTTCTTTTAAAACTTGCTCCAACCGCGCGATCTCAGCTTTTAACCGTTCGATTTCCGTCATTTTACGCCTCTTTTTCCCAGAGTTCCGTCGTGCCTGCATCATTACAAAACCTGTCCCAGATAGTCGTTTCATCAGTCAACGAAGACGTTATTTCGTCGATAATATCCAAATCATTCGTATTAATCAGCATTTCCAGGTCATAACCATAGTCTTTTTGTTTGATATTAAAGCCGATTTCAATATCGTCTTTAAAGTCGGACGATTCAGCTCGCCATATTTTTTCAGTATATTCGGCTAAAGCGTGCGCGGTTTCAAAATTATCATTCCAGCCTTCACCCAGATTGTTGCTTTCAATTTGTGATTTAACTATATACATATGGTTCGCTCCTTTGTTTCTTATTATATCGCCCGATCCTGAAAAAACTTAAGGGTTTATTTATACCGTCTCAGTCCGTTCATTCAGCCACTCAATAAAATCATCGACGTTATAGGCGATTTTCTTACCACCGATCTGAAACCGGCGCGGACCCTTACCCTGATGGTCCAGCCACGCAAGGTATTTCGGCCCGATAATCCCCTGGGTAAATTTAGCCGCCTCACTCCTGAAAAACAGCGGCTTGTCCCATTTTTTTTTCAAATAACTAAAATCCATCCAACTCCTCCTTTACCCTGAACAGGATCGTTACCGCGAGTTCGGTACCGGATGATGACTGAACGATCTGGATAATATCGATACCATCACTATGCCGATCTAGAAACCCGTTAATATCGTCCTGTAGAGCGTTTGTATTCGCGTTGCGAAAAATTGCTATTTCCATCGGTTTTTCCCTTCACGCGATTTTTGTGTTAATAGCATCAACGATAGCCTCAAAATATTCGTTTACATCGCCATATAGTCGCATTGAACATTTGAATACGAATTCACCGGTTTTTACATCGTACCAAATTTTTAACATACTTAAATCGTTCATTATTTTACGCGCCTTACTGTTACTCAGCGGTTTATCCTTTAATGAGGCACTGGAAATGTTGCCGGTTTTATAATGATTCGTTTCCAGGCCGTATAATTCACACAAAAGCTCTTCATTAAAATAAATTCTATGATAATCGTTTTTGATCCATTCATTCCCGCCGATTTTTTTCAACTTTTCGATGTTCATGTCCAATTTCCTTTTTTTAATTGATTTAGTATATATATCGTCATAATTCAATTCAAACTTTAATATATTTTTATATATCGAGGTAAATTTTTTTCAAGTGGTTGAATTTATTGGGATAAAATAGGGAGTGTATCTTTTTATGTAAATGTGGTATATGTGAGGGAAAAAATCGATCTTTTACAAAAACGCGAAAACCCTGGTCACACCGATCAAAGTTGCCAGGGTTTTCAAAAATAGGCTCATGAAGAACCGAAAAGATAGCCGCAGAATATCATCTCCGCAGAATTTGTCAAGCATCTCATGGGATGAAAATGATTTTTTCCGGTAGGTGGTAAATCGATCTCTTATAAATGCGAAAACCCTGCACACACCGATCAAAGTTGTCAGGGTTTTCTAATAGGTTCGTGAAGAACCGAAAAGGTATCCACAAGATACCATTTCCCCAAATTTTGTCAAGCGTTCTTCACGGGCCGGAAAGGAAAAAAATTCCGGTGTCTGATAAATACAATCCTTTTGAGAATAAAAAATTCGGAAGAATACCTGAAGAAATAATGTTTGATGATAATTTATCCGCTCAAGCTAAATTGATAGTCGCTTACATAGGCGGCAAAATTAATTTGTCACCTACAGGCAAAGTTGAGTTGAAACTTGAAACCGTTGCAGCTTTAATCGGATCAAAAAAAGTAAAAAACGGCAAGCGATCATTGCGACAGGCTAAACGATATATGAATGAATTGAGAAATGCCGGAATAATAAAATCTAAAAAAGGTCAACATACTCAGTGGGTATGGTTTGAAGTTCCAGGGGTGACAAATATGACACCCCTGGAAGCTTCAGAGGTGACAAATATGACACCGCTGAAAAATCCAGAGGTGACAAATAAGTCACCACTGAAAGCCCCAGAGGTGACAAATAAGTCACCACTGAAAAATTTTACCTATTATAATAAAGAAATAAACAATAAGAAAAAATCAGGGGCTACGCCTGACTCTTTTAATTTTTGGCACCCCTATATAGACGAAATCATGGCGGCGATCCCAAAAGAAGCTAAGGGGAAAATACCGAGAGCGTTTGTAAACGAACACTTAAAAAAGAAGGGGGGCGACCGGCCGTATTTTTACTGGGTGTTCGACCATGCCTCCGACAAACCGGATCCGGTCAAATGGATTACGATGGGTATCAGGGGTTATTATGCCGCGTATCTTAAGAGCGATGAATATGAATCGGTATTTAATAGTTTGGAGACACTATGATAGATATAGATAAAGATGCTTTAAATTATGACTTACGAAAGTTTATAGAAATATGTGAATTGGAATTTTGCGATACGAAATTAACTGAATTTTTAAATAAAATCCCCTTCAAGCATGTAACTTATATTATATCATGCATTGCTAATGGAAAATATAATTATAAACCCGATAGTATAAATCGATTTTTGAAAGTCGAAATTAAGCCCGGAAAATATCCCACTCAATTTTTTATTGATAAAATTATTAATGAAAAAAAAAGATTAAAATTTTTTAAGAATTCATTTGGAGGTTAAAAAATTGGAAACACTATCAGGTTACACCGATGCCGATTATCTTAGACTTCTTGCCCATTGGTTCGATCAAATGGACAAAATGGAAAGATTTGATAAAAAGTCGCAAAGCAAAGAAGTTCAGGAAAGATTATTAAGGATTGCCGATAAAATCGAAAGTTTATCAGCGTGAAATATTGATATGAATATGAAGGTCTCCCTCGACTTTTATAATCGATTTTTTATCACTCTGTAGTTTTTCGAGCTGGTTCATGATTTCGCTGATCAGATTTGAAGGCGCTTCGGGCGGCGGTAAAACCGGATTTTCTGCGGGCGAAGGTTTTATATCGGGCCGGATAGCATTCTTTTTAACGCTTCGTTGAGGATTGAGTAACACGTTTTTATCCTTAAATTCTTCCCTTCTTTCATATGCCAAATTGATGGCTTCATCAATAGTAAGCTCATTCAAGTATTTTTCTTTGATGCCGTATTTTAAAGCATGGCCTGGATTCTCGGACGATTGTCTATGAAAAAAAAACATATACTTTGATAGATTGCTTTTCCTAATCGCACCCAAACGGCCTCTTAGAGCATGGCTGCTAGATTTTAAGACAGGCATGTTATTTTCTTTACAAATTTTATCAAGTGAATTCGCTATAAATTTGGTAGTGAATATCGTTTCCGTTGGGTGCGCCATCATCATGATTACAATCGCGTCGAGAAGTTTTTCAGACTTTATAGCGTTTAATAAATATCGTTTATAATGATATCTGTTCTTCGCTCTGTTTCCCAAAATTTTTACCTTTCCATTCTTTTCCTTTTTCGATTCATATTTTGGCTTTACATGCCTACCCAGCTTAATTGTATCAGTTTGTGATTCAAATAGCTCCGTTCGCTCAATCTCATCTTTTATCAGCTCTTTATCCTTTATATATTCCGGCAAAATAATGCCGTTGACGGTTATATCGTTACGACCCATTTTTAAATTGATCCTTATTTTATTATAGCGTATATTGTGGTATATTATTGTATATTGAGGAGATAACACAAGTGGAAATCAAATTAGACCCTAAAAAAAAATATTTTAGACAAAGAGATTTGGCAGTCCGTTACAGTGTGTCTGAGAGGCATATTTCGAATCTGATCAAACGGGGTGAGTTCCCGCCGCCGATGAAACGAAATAATATGAATATGTGGCCGGTTGAGCTGCTTGACAGGATCGACAATGATTTAAATCAAAAATATTTTGAAGACTTGGCGGGTAAATGGAGGTAAAAATCCTTGCCAGCTCGTCCAAGGGTAACGCCTACATCATAAGAGACGGCTCACAAAGCGTTCTCATCGATCCCGGGTTACCATATAGGGAATTACAAAAACGTTCGAATTTCACGCTGGCGGGGCTTGATTTCGCGCTGTTATCGCATGAACACGCCGACCATAGTAAGGCGGTCAAGGATCTGATAAAACGCGGCTTGGCGTGTTTAATGTCCAAAGGCACATCCACCGCACTGAATATCGCCCGTCATCACTTGATTTTAAAATCGGAAATGCCGTTTAAAATTCACGGCTGGGAAATACTTCCGTTTGAAACCGTCCACGATGCAGTTGAACCGCTGGGGTTTTTAATCCGGTCCCCATCGGGGATAAAAATCTGCTACGCAACCGATACGTGCTATGTCAAATATAGATTTTTAAAAATCAACTACTGGTTGATTGAGTGTAACCACAGCCGGAAATTATTGGTGGAAAACAAGGTTCTTCCTCAAACTACAAAAGACAGGATTACGGCGAACCATTTTGAATTGGAAAACGTAAAATCTTTTTTCAGGGCCCAGGATCTATCAAAAACAAAACGGATCTACCTTATCCACCTCTCGGAAGATAATTCAGACCCGCCTATATTTACAAAAGAGATCGAAGCCGTTACGGGGTTTCCGGTCTATCTTGATTAGGCCGTTCTATAAAGCGTCCATGCTCCCGCGCCGGTTTTACGCGCTCTGAATTTAGCCGAACTTCGCGCCCTGGGATCGTCATCCGCCTCTATATCCATATTTCCTACCAGCGTCCAACCGGTATTTGTTCCCACATCCGCATCCTCGGCGGCCGTAGTCGAAATGTTGATTACGGAAAAATCCCAACTGTAGCCGGCGGAGACGCCGGTAAATTGTGAATCCATGGCGGTGGCTAAAGGAAGTGTTAATGTAGTCGTACCGGCTGCGCCGTTATTTACGGTTATAATACCGGTATTGATTTCGGCGGCGGTTAGTGTGGTGCTGGTTGTTTTTGCCGTTTGGGCGCCTTGGGCTTGGTAAACGGCTCCGGTTACCGTGGTTGCATTAATACCTAGGGCATCTATTTCTGTTTTGCCGAAGTTTCCTGCGTGGTAGACTGTGTTTCCACTTACCGTTAGCACGCCGGCTTCAGTAAGTTGCATTAATACAGTGCCAGCACCATAAGCAGCATCTTTTCTCCATGAGAAATAATCAGTGGATGCATCATTATCAGCGTCGATGAAAAAAATCATAGATGAGTCAGTGGCTATGTTTGCATTATAAGCTAACTTTATGTCTGTCGTAGTGGACTGATTATTATTGCCTATAGTTAAAGTTTGGAATGTCGGACTTGAGGTCGTTTTAACCGCCTGATTAAGATAATCAGCAAACTGATAACCATCCCAGGTGTCGGCA
Organism: Phycisphaerales bacterium; assembly: GCA_050117705.1. Taxonomy (GTDB): domain Bacteria; phylum Planctomycetota; class Phycisphaerae; order Sedimentisphaerales; family Anaerobacaceae; genus NIOZ-UU13. The sequence continues at coordinate 1,100 of JASFMF010000065.1, read as the reverse complement.
TTAAGATTAGGGACAACGGTAGTACTGGTGACCGTGAGCGGAGCCGTTCCGTCCGCCACATCCGAAATCAAAATATTGGCCGTCAAATTTCCCGACGCGTCTCTAGCCGCGATAGTCGAGGCTGTCGAGGCTGTTGCGGTATTGAGATCATCCAGCAAATCAGCGTTAAGGTTGGCCACTTTGGTGGTGCTGGTAACGGTGAGTGGCGCTGTCCCACCGGCCACATCGGAAATCAAAACGTTAGCCGTCAGGTTAGCCGATGCGTCCCTAGCCGCAAGGGTGCTGACGGTAGAGGTTTCAGATGCGTCGTAACCATCGGTCTGATCTACGTTTAGATTAGGAACAACGGTGGTGCTGGTCACTGTCAAAGGCGCTGTGCCTCCGGCCACATCAGAGATTAAAACATTGGCTGTTAGATTTCCCGACGCATCCCTGGCGGCGATGGTCGAGGCGGTGGAGGCTGTAGCGCTGTTGAGATCATCCAGCAGGTCGGCGTTAAGATTAGCAACCTTTGTAATCGACGCCACCGTCAAAGGCGCTGTGCCGGTAGCCACCGTCGATTCGAATGCGTTAGCGGTAATGTCTCCGCCGGCGTCCCTAGCCGCTATCGTGCTGACCGTGGCGGTCTCGGCTACGTCATAGCCATCGGTCTGGTCTACGTTAAGGTTAGGAACCACTGTCGTTGATGTCACATTAAGCGGCGCTGTTCCGATAGCCACATCGGAGATCAAGACATTGGCCGTTAGATCGCCTGACGCATCTCTTGCGGCAACCGTCGAGGCTGTCGAGGCTGTTGCGGTGTTCAAGTCATCCAGCAAGTCCGCATTAAGGTTGGCCACTTTGGTGGTGCTGGTAACGGTGAGTGGCGCTGTCCCACCGGCTACATCCGAAATCAGTACATTAGCCGTCAGGTTAGCCGATGCGTCCCTAGCCGCCAAAGTACTTACGGTAGAGGTTTCCGAAGCGTCGTACCCGTCGGTCTGATCAGCATTGAGATTTGGAACGACGGTGGTGCTGGTCACTGTCAAAGGCGCTGTGCCTCCGGCCACGTCAGAGATTAAAACATTAGCCGTTAGATTTCCCGACGCATCCCTGGCGGC
>JASFMF010000064.1:0-7616 GCA_050117705.1 Phycisphaerales bacterium | reverse complement strand
CGATGATAGCCCGTCAGTGACATCCCGATTTTCCTGTGGAGATTTTATGCTTTCCTGGATTATTTTTTCCTCAGTGTCCTCTTTTTCTGATGAAGACACCGGTTTATCCTTATTTTTTTTGGTCTCGCCTAACGACGGCATAGGCCTGTTCTTAATTTCCCTGTATTTTTCCATTGCATCTTCAGGAATTGGCTCATCCTCCTTGTAAATATGTGGTGAGAGGAACACAATCAGCTCGGTATTCTTAACCACATCTTGAGTGTGTTTGAACAGAAAACCAAGCAGAGGGATATCACCAAGAATCGGCACCTGGTTTGTCTCTTTAGTTATTTCTTTTCGCCGGAGTCCACCTATTACAACAAGCTGTCCGTCCTTGAGCAGCAGTTCGCTCATTGCACTTCTTGTATCGATTATGGGGACGTTAGTCGAGCTTTCTCCCACAGGAACGCTCTGTTCCGAATTTACCGTGAGGAAAATAAGATTGTCATCGGTCAGCTTTGCGGTTACGATCAATTTGACTCCAACTTTCTTGAACTCGGTCGAAGACATACTTCCGCCCTGAGAAGTATTAGTTATCTCATTATACGGAATTTCCTCGACGGATTCGATTGAGGCGGTCTTGCCACTAACAACCATAACTCTCGGGCTGGCGATAATCTCAACATCCTTTTTCTCCTGGAGCATAGCTACAACATTGCGAATCGTACCACTTATAATGCTAAAGTTGGACCCGGTACCGGTTGTATTAAAGGCCGTAGCATTTGCTACAGTGCCCTCATCCGCAACCGTCGTACCAAGGCGTGTTGTAAAGTTTTGTCTGTATACATAATCATACTTGTCAGTCGAAAGGAGGTCCCAATTGACTCCGACCTCGGTGTCATCTTCCAGTTTTACATCGACAATAACCACCTCCACCATAATCTGTTGCGGGGTTTTGTCAGCTTTCTTAATTTCAGCAATTATTTTATCAACATTTTCCTTAGTATCACAGATAATCAGCGAGTTCGAGCTGCTGTCAACTTGTATGCTTCCGTATTGGGATAACATACCTTCCAGAGACGTTTTGAGATTGTCGGCCTTGAGAAACTTTAAGGTTTGTGTCTCAAGAAACAAGGTTTGTTCCGTAATTGTATCGATTTTGTTCAACTTTGCCATTATTATCGCCAGAGTCTCTTTAGTATCGCAGATGATTAAAGAATTACTCTTCGGGTCGGCGGAAACGCTACCAAATGGAGAAGACATGCCTTCGATTGTGGCACAAAGAGTTCCGGCATTAAGGAATTTTAGCTTTACAGATTCAATGAACAACTCTGGTATTTCTCCTTCAGATGAGGAACTGAATGCTATCGGTGAGACAGGTTGTGCAACTCGTGGAATCTCTGCAAAGGGATTTTCACGACCAACAGCCGTCGTCCCGCTTTCCGCCCCAAGCACCAGTTGAAAATCTGTCAGACTAAACCATATACTAAAGGCCAAGATGATACAGCAGAGAATTGCTTTTACACATTTTGGTTTATTCATTAGGTTTCCTCCTCATCCGTGATTATACAAATTGTAATAGTTATATCACACCTGAGCTGGTCTTTGTTGTGCTGGAGAGCGCGTAGATTTATCGAGTCCACCCAGACTTTTTGCGTTCTCATCTGTAACCTTTGAATTAATTTAGTTATATTCCTATATACACCAACAACACTCAGCACCGCATTTTTAGTTTCTAAACCCAGGCTATCTTGCAATTGCTCATTATTTTTTGGACGCTGTTTATTGGTCACCAAATTAACAGAATAAACTATACAGCCTGTTTCTTCGCAAATAGCCTGTAAATCACTGAAAAACTCTCTTGCCTTGTCGGGTGAAAACAGTGTGCTGTGAAGCTGATAAGACTGTTCGCGCAATTCCTGAAATTTCTTTCTCTTGACCTCAACTCTGCTACTAATAACCTTATTCTTCTTTACAACACTATCCATAACAGATTCATATTGCTGCGCTGCTAATAAACATGTGGCACGTGGGGCAACCATCCAGTTGTACATCACTAACGTTGTTAAAACAATTAACGACGCTGAAAAAGCGTTTTTCGATGTACGACTCAATTTAGAAAGATAGTTAATTAACATCAGCTACTCTTCTTTTCTTGGATTAACACGCAATCGATCGTATATACAACCAAACCACCCGCTTCCTCCTTTTTTACTGTTTCAGCCAGAGAAGCGGAGCTTACACAATTCGAGTTGTTCAACATCTTCACGAACAAATGGACAGCTTCATATGATAATGCATGACCTTCCAGTCTCATCTTATTATCACCGTTGTTATAAAGACTGGTTATTCGTACAGCTCTGGGCGTCAGCTTTCTAATATTTTCCAGGATAACAGCCCAATCTATACTATATCGAGAATCCAAAATGCCTTTTAACCGGGTTGGTATTTGCGATAATAAACCGATTTGCTTGTCTAAGGACTCCAGTTCTCTAAGGAGGGTATATGTGTCCTGTGGCAGCTCTGTTTGTTCTTTATGGGCAATGATCCTATTCACTTTTTTTGCCATCAGGCCTAAACCACCTGCGGCTAATACCATAAGTGTCAGGATAATCCCGACAACATTAGCTGTTATGAGAAAATGCTTTTTTGTCGATTTAACCTCAGCCGATTCCGGAGGAAGCAGGTCTATTTTTAAGCCAATACTATTTACATTCAAAAACCTCATCGCCAGACCAATAGCAACTACTGAAGTATTTTCAGCACCACCGTCCTGAACAACGAGAGTGTCCCGGCAAGCCGTTTCGGAAGTTCTGACCTCCAGGCTGGCATTTGTGATTTCAGCTCTTAGAGATTGCTCGGCATTATCAGGCAATAACGCAGAATCCGCAATGACTGTAACGTTCCACTTTGCAGATTTGTCGGTTGCTTCTATATCATAAAATCGAACTATCGATTTTATTTCCTCAACCAGCCAGTGAAAAAGTTCATCAGGCCCTGCGTTGTCTTCATTGATATACCTTGTCCCGACAAAATCCAAGGTTTGTTTTCTGAATACACAGAGTGTCAATACACCATCTCGTAATATAGCAAAAAGTACATCACTATCAAATTCCCCCTCTATTTTGCTGGCGTAAAGTGCTCTTGCATAGGCGATTATTGGTGGTTCAATCGCTTCCATATTAAGACCTGCCCGACTACATGCATCGGCAAGCTGAGCCACTTTTTGGCTGTCGGCAGCAACCGCCAATAGGTGGCTTGCCTTCCCTTGTCCCATTTTAATTTTACAGAAGTCAAAGGCGATTTCTTTGCCTGATAGAGCAACACAACTCTTGACTTCATTTCGAACCAGTTGTCCAATATTTGTCGGGCTTCCTTTGGGTACATCTAAAATCTGAACAATTGCAGGTTTTGTCAGCAACGATACTGCAGTACGATTTATTCCCCGTATCTTGTTACGAATCCTCAATTTCTTAATAGCCTGAGAAAGTATAAGAGAATCTTCAACATTGCCATCTTTTATTGCTCCATCAGGGATAGGGCAGTCAGCAGTACTTAGCAATTCGATACCCTTGGAAGTCTGCTTCAACAACGCCAGACTTATCCGGTCATATGAAATATCAATTCCCAATGCGGTTTTAGACTTAAGCATTACTCGTTTATCCCCAGTCTATCGATTCTTATTATGTATGGACTGCCGCTTGATAGTGTTATGTCAGCTTCAACTCTGGCGACAAAACTCTGCGATGAAGTGCCCGTCGAAGTTATTATGAGATTCGGTAAAGTACCGGACACCGCTACAGTATATGAACCGCCATTGAATGATTTATCCGTAAAGCCATCTGTCCAGCCTGAATCCGCTCGAAGTTCACTGAAAGCATCGTTAAGCCCGGCTTCTGCTACAGCAAGGGCTTGTGCAGCGAAGATTTGATTACGCATAAGCTGGATTTCTTCGGTATTCACCTGCAACATACCTATTACTGCCGCCGACAGCAGCGCTATAATAAATATTGTTATCAGGAAAACTGAACCATTGTTTTTTCTACTAATTGTCATACACTCACAACCTTTATGGCCGCACCTCATCTTCCAGTTTCAATATCACAGACCAACCATCATTACCAAGGCCGGTAGAAGCACAGAGGTAACTGTCTGAACCTATCTTTGCTAAATCAGGAGTTGTTGCTACAGTACTTTCATATTTAAAAGTTTCTCCCTTTGATATCGTCCAGTCACCGGGATCCACGGTTAGCACCACAGCATAGCCGGCAGATGCTTGTCCTGTATAAGCGAAAAGATAATTGTATTGGTCCACTTGTGCCAAATTGGGAGTAATGCCCGTAGTACTGTCATACTCAAAAGTGGTTTCTTTGGAAATGGACCAGTCGCCGGTATCTACCGTCAGAACAACCGCCCGGCCGGTATTAACGGGACCCGCATAGGCACATATGTAGTGAGTACCGTCTATCTGTAATAAAGCAGGAGTTTGGCCATCCAAAGTGTCATACTGAAAAGGAGTTCCCTTCGTAATATTCCATGTGCCTGGATTAACTATCAGAACCACCGCTTGGCCATCGGAGAATCCATCGGCGTACACACAAAGATAATGGGTGTAATCTATCTTCGCCAGGGCAGGGGTAGCCGCATGATAAATGTCAAATTCAAAAGGAGTCCCCATACTGATTGAATTAAAAAGCGGCCAGGCAACACTTAAAACAACCGCCCAGCCGTCATTGTATGCACCGGAATATGCACAAAGATAATGAGTCTGGTCTATTTGAACCAAGGCGGGTGTTTTTCCCTCACTCGGGTCAAATTCAAGAGAGGCATTCTGACTGATTGTCCAGTGAGGTAAATATACTTTTAATATTTTGGCCCACCCGTCGTCGTCCCGTCCTTGGTAGGCGCATAGATAATGCTCCTGGTTTATTTTGGCCAAAGCCGGCCACTCTCCCACTTCACTTTCATATTCGAAGGGGGAAGAAGAAGCTTGGCTTACTTCCCAGGTGTCGGTATCAACTTCCAGCACTATCGATATGCCTTTGCTTCCACCTGTACCGCCCCGGTAGGTGCAAAGATAGTGGGTTGAATCAATTTGTGCCAAAGCCGGAGTCTCACCCACCAATACATCATACTCAAATGGTGTTCCTTTAGTGATTACTCTACCATAGTTAAGATTTGAGCGGATGTAAGAATGAGTAGTGAAGGTTTTGTCCCGGCCGGATGGAGCCTGGTTATTAAGCGTTATTTCTGTTTTTACAAAACGGATGGAATTAACATCCGTTACCGGTGTATCAAAATCGTTAGCATCATAGCAGGTAAATTGAAGCTTGCTGACCGGACCGGCTAAATCCGCAAGGCTTCCGACAGGACCGTACTCAACATAGTCGTTTAGACCATTAACATCATATCTGAAATTGTTGGCATTGTTGTCTTCAAATTCGATATAGCCATTGGTTATGCTTGAGCCACTAACAGCGGTGATTTTTCCGGCCTTTGAGAGATTCCGGCTTATATGGTCTACCAGGACTCTGCTGTTCTGTATTGTCTCGGTGATACCGACCTGGGAGTCCCAGGTTTTGCGAACAATTCTGAACTGTGGCACTATGACTGCAAAAATGATGGCCATTATAGCTATAGCTATAATCATCTCCACCAGAGTTAAAGCCCTGTAGAGCCGAGTTTTATGATATCGGTGCTTCATAATAGTTAAACGCTGACAATCAATCTCCCTGCATTCTCCTCGCTCATTATTTATAGTTTTTCAGCGCACAATGCCTGCCGTTTCTAACGCTATTTTCGGCATAAAATAAAGAACTGTTTGCTAAGCTTTTTGCCACCGGCAAGTTAAAGTGAGAATTAAATAAAGAGCGCTTTTAATTGGATTATTGGCACTGTCGGCTTGTCTTTATCGGGAATTATTTTATGTTAAAAAAAGAGAAATTATCATCTTTGGACAAACGTCCTATAAATTCAATTAATTCAAACTCCTTACAGGAAGTAAAACAGGCTTCCGACCCTTTAATTTTAAGGATTTACCACCTTTTCGCAACGAGTGTGGTAAGGGTGACTTCAACTTCGTCACTTCCGAGAGAGCCGTTGTTGTTCTCATCGTAGCCGACTGATACCTCAATTGTTCTGATGTTAGAACCGCCAGAGGTATCCACTACACTGCATAGGCAAGAATCACTAAGAGAAACAGAAGTTTTTGAAAATGAGTCGGCGTAGTGATATATTGAGCGTGCTCTTATTTCATCGAGTTTGGCCTGGGCGAGTGTAAGGCTGCGGGTTCTGCGTTCTATAACTCTGCCGGTTGCCTGAGCATTTGTCAGAGCTTGTAGAATCGGGACTATTGCAATAATCAGTAAAGCTGAGGCGACAACAACCTCCGCAATAGTAAATCCTGCCGGTTTCTCAGTTTCGCTTGTTTTTATTCTGAACAATCCGATCAGTTTTCGATACATTTGACTATACCCGTCGTGGGAACGATGGTGATTGTAAAGCTTTTGCCTTCAGCAGAAACAATTATACTGTTACCACTTCCGGTAATCAGATTTCCCAAAGGACCAAAAATGAAACTTGTACCTGCGGGGCAGCTAATATTGATTCCTGAATCGAGTGTGTGCGAAGCGTAAGTCTCTTCCGTATCTGCATTTTCTATTTCATAGCCAGTATAGGGGGATGAGCCTACCATCTTTAATTCAAAGCCTTCAGTATTATTCGCTGCGTCGGAAATAGCAAGTCTGCGCGCCAGGCGAAGGTCGGTTACTATTTTCCTGGCAGCTGCCTCGGCGTTGTTTTCTAAGATAGAACCTCGATTGAATCTCGGTACGGCAACAACAGCAAATATGCTGATGATCATTACTATTAGAATAACTTCAACAAAACTATACGCTTTGTCTTTCTTTAGTTTCATTTATACCAGGCAACTCAAAAAAAAGATGGCCGTCACTAATCCACAGCCATCTTCATAAACTTATCACTACTAAAATTATGTCCAGCTTCTAATCAGCTCACTTTTCAATATTAGACTCTTCAGTTATCTTTTTACCGACGTTTATTCAATGACTATGTTCATTTACACAATGATCAGTCGTATTATACTGGTATTCGTCGCCAAATGGGCACTCAGGCTCCTTACTGGGAAAATAGTTTGGGTCTTCTATCACTGCATCCAGCGTCGATGGCCAGGAACCTTCAGTTGCGTAATACATTTCAATTTGTGAGTTGATTAAGTGGACATTGGTCTTACAAGCTTCTACCTTGGCATTTTTTGCACTTCCCATAAGTCTTGGAAGAGCAATTGCCGTTAGTGCTCCAAGAATCAAAACCACAATCAAAAGCTCAACAAGCGTAAAACCCCTTTTTAATTTCATTGTTTTGACCTCTCTAAAAGATAAAAGACAGTTGATTTCTAAGCTTAACCCTTGACGAAACTATCGGCATAAGACACCTGACACTTAATCATATTCCCTGAAAAGACTACTGAAATAAGCTTGGTTTTAGTTCGACAATCGAATTGAAATGTGTTGATGGCCTTTGTTATCGGAGGTAATCACTTTTTTATTATTTACGAATACCAATCCAACTAATCTTGATTTGCTACAAGATAATATCCTAAGCGCTTTAATTTCCAC
>JASFMF010000063.1:0-7656 GCA_050117705.1 Phycisphaerales bacterium | reverse complement strand
ACGCGGATGGGGCCAGTTCGATGGCAAGGGAAGCAGGAAGGCATGGCTTTTTGTAATTGCATACAGAACGCGGGCGGACTGGTTTCGAAGAGGTAAAAAAAAGAAGACTGTTTGTCTGGAGAATGTAAATGAGCCTGTAGTTGATTCGTATAAAGACCAGACAGAGAATATCTGGGAGACACTTAAAGGTATTAAAGCTGAACAAAACGAAGTCATTCACATGAGGTTTGCGGCTGGATTGAGTTATGATGAAATGGCCAAGGCCCTTGGGATACCTGTTGGGACTGTGAGGTCACGATTACACAGGGGACTCAAGGCCATAAGGAAAAAGATTAAGGAACAGGAAAATGGAACGTGAGACAATAGAAAGGCTGGCGATAGACTTGGCGGCCGGTGAATTGAATGAAGATGCACAGGCGCTGTTTAAGGCATATCTTTCTGAGCATCCCCAGACCCGGGAATGGTCGAAGGACATGCTGGATATATATGAAAAGACACAAGCGGCAATCGATACGAAGATAATTGATAAGCGTGCCGGCTCTGAAGATTCATTCGTCGGGAAAAATCATCTTTTACAGTTTAATTGGCAGGGATTGGCACGTTGGGCGGCGGTTATAATTTTTGCCTGCCTGGTTGGTTTCACTGCGGGACGCTGGGACAGACCTCGACAGGTAAATGTAGTTTCATTAGTTCCACCAGACTGGAATGCGAATCAAATCAGAACGGTTTCGGATTGGAAGGAAAAGTACGCAGGCACTTTCTGGGGTGACAAAATGTTGGCTATGCTGGAGAGCAGACCCGTTCGGCGAAATAAACCTGATTTTGAGGATGGCGGCTTCTGGGACAAATATAAACAATATAAAGGAGAACAATTATGAGTAATCGCAAAATGACTTATGGGCTGACAGCTTTTTATGTAGCGGTGATTTTTATTGCAGGCTGCCTTCCTGAGCCTGAAGACACTCTTGAGTGGTCCGCGGACGGCTCTACAGGATTATTGAGAACTCGAGGAACTCTGTTCCTCGTAGATGACCAAACAGGTCAATTGACCGAAATTGCAAAACAGAATGTCCGGCCCTGGCCTGATATTTCGAAAGATGGCGGCTTGATTGCCTACGGCCGGGAAGTTGAGTGTACGAATCTGGCGGAAGGGTTAAAGCTGTTACCTGCCGGGCAGGTGGAAATGATAAAGTATTATGCCGAGTGGACCAGGAAGAATATTTTGGATGCAGGCGGACTGCTCCAGGACAAATTTCCTTTCCCGGATAAGGGGCCTCTGAACTCAGGTGACTATAAGAACTGGGCGATTCGCTATATGTGCGAAAATGCAGATAGTGAGCTTCAAAGAGTATTGGAAGACTGGGGAATCCAAAAAGGTAAAGAGCATGTGATACGTTACTATCAGGTTGTCGCAGTGCCAGGAGACAATATTGAAAATAAACGCATCGTAACGACCAGCATATTTAAAATTATGGCAACACGATTATCACCTAACAAAAAACACGTGGCTTATTTGATTTGCGCAGACGACGATATGGAATATGATTTATATATCGCCTCGCTTGAAGGTGACATCAGGGCCATGCGAGTGGATACGTATGTTGCTTTTGGTTATGACTGGCGCAAAGATTCGAAGGCAATCGCGTATTTGGATGCAGATTCCGTCGATAATGGTGACCTCATTCTTGGCTCTCTTAAAGAAAGAGTGGTTGTCGATGAAAACGGCGACCTTTTCGTTTCACCACCGGAATTTTCTGAACAGGGAATGACCCAAACACACGATTGTTCAACCGGAGCCTCGTCCCTTGCAGGTTTAATCTTCTATCCCTGGCTTAAGGTACAGTACGGGCTCGGTGGGCGAATTTTCTTTTCGAGCTGCGTTTTGTCACTACCTATGGGCGAGCAGGACGAGCCCGTATGGTCTTTGTTCTGCTATGATTCCATAACAGGGACAGTCGTGGATATGTTGCCTTCGGATGTTTCGATTTATACCAGACAGATTGCCGGTGTAACACAGTTTGCGTTATCACCCGATGGGAAAAAGCTATTGCTGCCGATAGCGGAAAACAGGTTTATTTGTTATGAGCCGGCCACGGGTTCTATGGATATTCCGGTTGAAGAAGATGAACAATTCGGAGATGAGCATGCTCCTCAGCTAATCCCATCGTGGAAAGGCAACGATGAGATATCGTTCATTGTATCCGGCAACAGTCATTTTCTGCCTGAAGCCCAGCGGGAAAAAGGCGAGTCTGAACGCAGGGAAGTAATTATTATCAGGGATAAAGAAAGTCGGATTTTAAGCGAGAGCTGGCCTGACGGAATGGCCGAGGAATTAAACGGTTTCGAATAAAGAATAATACTCGAATTCAGGCTTGCGTTTTTCCTGTTTTGGAATATACTAACTGAGTTGTCTGTTTGACCCGTGTAATCACAGAGCGGAAGAGAGAAATCCCATTATTATGGCCTTTCGCCGTAACAGTGTAGCTTATTGTTATTATCCATGGCTGCTAAAAATAGAAATACCTGGCTTGCAAAAATCAAGAGGACCTTTACGGCTGTTCTGCCTGTTTCTGAAAAGCGTAAAGGCCAGTGTAATCATTGCGGGGCGTGCTGTAAACTTCCGAATGTTTGTCCTTTTCTCAAATACACATCAGATAGCAAATCTTCCTGTTCTATTTATCCGATCCGGCCGGTAAACTGCAGAAAATATCCACGCACGAAATCAGAATTGATTACCGAGGATACATGCGGTTATGAATTTGAGTGAATCCTGCCCTTTTTATTAGGTCTTGTAAAGACAAGCACACTGCCGAGCATGAGCAATATAACTGTAGCAGGTTCGGGTATCGGTTCATTGCCGTTGGGATACACGGGCTTGACTACCTGCGTTTTCTTTCCTCCTGAACCGCCACTTATGCCGCCGTTCTGGCCGTAGCTTACGGCATTCGTCATCAGGCTGCCTCCGCCCATACCGCCGCCGCCACCGCCGCTGGGGGCTGCCAGACTTTCTTCTGCTCCCAGTGTACCGAACTCTGCCTTCTCGAATATTGCGACGATAATTTTTGGTTTATCGAGATAAACCATAGTGCTTGTTGCGGCCGGCTCGCTAACGTCACCCAGCCAGTAAACGAATTGAAAGCCCGGTTTCGGGACAGCAGTCAGGCTGACCTGTGAGTTTTGTTCGAAGTGATAAACACCCGCTGTTGGAGTAATAGCGCCGGCTTTGTTTGGTGTTTGCTGAAGCAGGAGTGCAACGTTAGGATTTTGGCAGTAAGCAGGCGCAAGCATACAGCCCACGATAATTGTGAGAGCTGATGCGTATAATCTCCATCCGACGAATGGTGGACTACACAGTTTCATCACACTCGCTCACCCCCCCTGCTATCATTTGTTTGTATCTTTAAACTTACAGTCACCCATTGTATAGACTAAGGCTGTAAGTTCCGACCCTATTATTTAACCATATTAACACAAAAAAGTCAAGTTTTTTCTCTATTTTACGGTAGATACAATCAAAACCATTTGTTGGAATCAGGTTAAAATGGCTTTTGAGTATTCTTATAGGACTTTCTGTGTGGGCGATTTGCAGATTTTTCCTGGAAATTTTTAGGAATTTTTTTCGGAAAAATGCTATTAACAATATAGATATCTCCTGTTTTTGAAAATATACGCCCAATAATATAGTGATTATGTACTTAAAAACAGGGCCGGTTTGAGGGCTGGCCCTAACCGCATTTATCAGGTAATTATTTGTGTTTATTATCGGTCTTTGCGTACAAACCGGCCGATGTTGCGAATTGCCTGCCGGAGGCGCTGCTCGTTTTCCACCAGAGCGATACGCATATAGTCTTCACCGCCTTCACCGAACGCCCTGCCCGGTGCGATTGCGACCTCTGCGCCGGCCATCAGGTCCAACGCGAAATCGATACTGCCCTTGCCTTTCGAATGTTCCTGCGGCACTTTGGCCCATACGAACATACTGGCACGTGGTTTTTCCACCTGCCAGCCGATTCTTCTTAGGCCGTCGCAAACCACGTCCCGCCGGGATTGATATCTTTGATTCTGGATAACTATGTCCTTATCACAATGTCTCAATGCAATAATTCCGGCTATTTGTATCGCCTGGAATATGCCGTAGTCGTAATAGCCCTTTATTGTGGCGAGATAGTCAATCATGTCTTTGTTGCCGGCCACGAAGCCTGTGCGGAAGCCCGCCATATTATACGGCTTGCTCATCGTGATAAATTCAACGCCGATGTCCTTTGCTCCTTTGACCGAAAGGAAACTGGGTGCTTTATAATTGTCAAAGCAGGTCTCGCCATAGGCAAAGTCGTGAATTACCCCTACGCCGAACTTTTTTGCCAATTCCACGACCGGCTCAAAGAAACCCTCATCGACGGTCATAGCGGTCGGATTGTGCGGGTAATTGAGAATCAGCAGCTTCGGTCTCGGATACATATTTTCGATGACCATTGCGATGTTTTTAATGAATTTTTCATCGTTACCCAGAGGGACAGATACGACGTTTGCCCCGGCCAGTGCGACTGCGTAATTATGGATTGGGAAGGCCGGGTCGGGGACGATAGCGGTGTCTCCCGGGCCCATCATCGCCAGGCATAAATGGCTGAAACCTTCCTTCGAGCCTATGCAGGCGAGGACCTCGGTTTCCGGGTCGAGCTGCACGTTCCAGTTGCGCTCGTATTTTTTTGCTATTTCCTTTCGCAGGTTTTTAATGCCTTTCGATGCGCTGTACCTGTGGTTGCGCGGATCCTGGGCGGCCTCGCAGAGCTTATCGATTACAATCTGCGGGGCCGGGTCGGAAGGATTGCCCATTCCCAGATCGATAATGTCCACGCCTTCCTGACGTTTGGCGAGTTTCATAGCGTTAATTCGGCCAAACAGATAGGGCGGCAGGCGTTTTATTCTCTGGGCAGGCTCGATTTGCCTGTCGGTAATCCGCCGGCGTTGGTTGTCAATTTTTTGTTCAGACATAGTCTCTTCCCGTGAAACAAAAAAGATTTTCTTTCATACAATCGACCAGTCTATACCAGAAAGGTGAATTTTCAAAATATTTTATGCTTTGATTGGGTTTGTTTTCACTAAGTGTCCAATTGTGTGTATTTTCATAAGCCTTTCCTGAATAGAAGTTTAAGTTTATTTTACTCATTTTGCCTATTTTAACCCATTCGATTCCTTCGACCTTGCTCAAGATAGGTTCGTACCTTGGGCACAAGCTCAGGACTTTGGTTTTATTTTGCCTATTATACCTATTTTGTATTTGGCTTTGTTTTGCATAATTTGCTGAAAATTTCGTACGTATTCTTTCGTAGGTTCTTTAGAGTGGAAAGTTGTGCCTTATAGGCACGTAAATAACGGGATACTCGGTTATGGATATTGGACTTTTGTGATTTGTGAAGGGTATCTTGCATAAATTAGTAATCCGAAATCCTAATATCGAAATCCTAAACAAATTCCAAATACAAATGTTCGAAATTTAAAATAAATTATATGGATCCCCGATTACGACATTCGAGGACAAGCTTTGCGGTGCCTTCTGGCGTGAACTTTCGCCTGCTGGCGAGATGTGCCTTGCCGCTTCTGCGGCTAAAATCGATCGACTGGCCCATTCGACTGCGCTCAGGGCAGGCCAACTGGTGGGTATTATACCATATTTTGACTCTAAAATCAATTAAAATCGAAATTAATGTTCGTGACTCGATACTAGTATATTTTATAAATCCGAAATCCTAATATCGAAACCCGAAACAAATCCGAATTAAAAAAATATGAAATTCAAAACGAGATATGTGCTGACGGAGGGGAAGAGTTAGCTAAAGTAAGATTCTCTGTACGGATAGGAACAGGTATTTTATTGACATCGAGTCATAGTGTGTAATATACTATATATTAGCGAGCTTGGCGAGAGCAAGGGCTGGTACTGTTACATAAAGAAGGGGGGAGGAAGGACTGACCACTGTGGTGTCGAGGAATTTACGAATCCTGCGAATGTTCTATTTAATGATAGTAGTCTGTCTTTTTAGTTTACCGGCCCACGCTAAATATGGCGGCGGTACGGGTGAGCCGAATGACCCCTACGAAATTGCCACTGCTGAGGAACTGATACTGCTTAGTGAAAGTCCCGAAGATTATGACAAATATTTTATTCTTACAGCTAATATAGATTTAGACCCAAATCTGCCGGGCGGTAAGGTTTTTGACAGGGCTGTCATTGCTGCGGATACAGACGACGTCGAGCGGGGATTCCAAGGGACTTATTTCACAGGTGTTTTTGACGGAAACGGTCATACAGTCTCACGTATTACGATTAGGGGTGATGACTATCTGGGACTCTTTGGATGGTTGGAATATGAGTCTGAAATCAGAGACCTTGGTGTGGTAAATATCAACATAATTGGCTCAGGCCACAGAGTCGGCGGGCTGATCGGCTGGAATCTAGGAGGGAGGTTGGTCAATTGCTACAGTACCGGCACGGTTAATGGTGATAGTTATGTAGGCGGGCTGATCGGGGCCGTCGATTTAGGAGGAAGTATAATCAACTGCTACAGTACCAGCACAGTTAGTGGTAGTGGTGAAGTCGGCGGGCTACTGGGCTGGAACCTGTATGGGAGTATAATCAACTGCTACAGCACCGGCACAGTCAGTGGCCATGGTGCCGTCGGCGGGCTGGTGGGAGTTAATAAGGGCGAAATAAATAACTGCTATAGCACAAGTATGGTCAGTGGGGAATCGCTTGTGGGTGGGCTCGTAGGGAATCATCAGTATTTAAGCACAATCACCAATTGCTATGCGACCGGCAGTGTTACAGGAACAAGGTATGTAGGTGGTCTTGTTGGGGTAAATGATCTATGGGGGGAGGATCGCTTGGGTGAGGTTATTTTCTCTTTCTGGGATGTTGAAACCAGCGGGCAGACGACAAGTGCCGGTGGGACAGGTAAGACTACGGCCGAGATGCAGGACCCGAATACATTTATGGCTTCAGGCTGGAATTTTGTCGGCAAATCGGATGGACCATCCGATATCTGGGCGGAGCCGGCCGGCGGGGGATACCCAATTCTCTGGTTTCAACCCTCACCTTTGTCTGAATTGCCTGCTTTTTCCGAAGGGGCCGGAGAACCTAATAACCCCTATTTAATCTCAACGGCTTCGGATCTGAACAGTATCGGTCATAATCCCAGACTGATGGATGGGCACTTTATGTTGACGAATGATATTGATTTAGCGGGGATTGATTTTTACATTATAGGTAGCAAAACGATTCCTTTTACCGGAGTTTTCGACGGTAATGGTTTTATGGTTTCCAATTTAAGTTACGCTTCTGCAGATACACATTATGTGGGACTTTTTGGTCACGTTTATCGACCGGGAAAGATCAAAGATTTGGGATTGAGTGATCCTAATATTGATGCGGGGGCAGGACATTACGTTAGTTCTCTGGTTGGCTACCTACTAGGTGGAAACATTAAAAACTCCTATGTTCAGGACGGCAGCGTAACGGGGACAACATATGTAGGTGGTCTGGTGGGTAGAAATTGTAGTGGTACTATCACTAATTGCTATTCATCAGCCGCTGTTTCGGGGATTTGGGTGATTGGCGGGCTGGTAGGATACATTGACTATGAGGGGGGTATAATCAAC